>CATMQD010000060.1 GCA_950073045.1 uncultured Flavobacteriales bacterium
TAGGTTTAAAATTGCCAGCATAGCTTAAGCTGAAATGTTCTTGGGGCTCAGTGCTAGCCTCGGGTAAATCACTGGGATCGTAGCCATTATACAATAGCTCTATTTTTTGGGCCCGGTCTTCAAATTCAGCGGCTAATCCTGGACTCACCGTTAAAATACGATCGGCCGATTTAAGCACAAGGTCTTCTAATTTCTGATCCTTCCGCTCTGTGGCTTTGGTCCGTGGGAATAATTTATTGTAAAAGATGTTTACCCAGGGATCTCTAAAATCGGCTAACCAAGGCAATCCAAATTCCTTTTTCAATTGCCAGGCAGCGAGGTGTGTACTATGGGGTGGCCCAGTACTAATAATGGCCGCAATATCCTCCCTTTGTAAAACCTCTCTCGCTTTTTGTAATAGATAGGGATTCCAGCCTTTACGGGCATCGGGGATAAAAAAATTAGCTCGGATATAATTTAAAAGCTGCTGCTTTTTACTCTTATTATTGATAAGTCCGATTCCACCCGTGCTGGCTGTTTTGCCCTTTTTACCGGTGAGCATGGCATAGGCCTGAAAAGGATCGCGCGCCTTGGTGTGGTGCACTTCCATATCGGAGGGTACTTCTTCTAGTAAACTATCATCATAGCTAGAAGCCACCGGGTTTTGGGGAGTAATAACGATGGTGTCCCAGCCAAACTTGCGGAGGAAAATGGCATTTTTAAGCCAACGCTGTACACCAGGTCCACCGGAGGGAGGCCAGTAATAACTAAGCAGAATTACCTTTTTCACTAGGCGCCTTTCTTGCTTTCCCAATAAAGTAAACCGGGCACCGATAAGAAGATCAGTATTGAGCTGATAAGGGCTATCATGTTACTGGTGCCCGATGCCGTATCGCGGTAGCTAAAAGTAATGGTATGCTTACCGGCCGGAACTTTTAAAGCTCGTAAAACATAGTTAGCGCGTAAAATTTCCACCTCTTCATTATCAATCTTGGCTACCCAATGGTCGGGATAGAAGATTTCGGAAAATACCGCTAAGTTTTCTTGATTGCTATTGTAGCTGTACACCAATTCTTCAGGATCATAGCTATCCAGTTTTATAGTACCAGAAGCAGTTTTCACCGTGCCTGCTTTTTCTGCATATTCAGATCTTAATACTGCGGTATTGGAAGCATCGATCCCATTTAAAGCGGCGATTTCTTCATCTGCGGTAGCAACAGTTTTAATATTGCTTACCAGCCAGGCATTGCCTAGGCGAGCGGGGTTTTCCAATGGAGCCCGACTAGGATCTAAAATTACATAGCGGGTATTAAGCATATTGAGGGCTGGCATGTTTTGAAAGGCCTGAGGGCTGAATCCTCCACCTTGCAGCGAGGCCTTCAATTTTTCAATATCATCGCCTAATTGATGCTCGATTAGCTCTTGGTAGATTTTTAATTTCGCACCATGGTAACCACCTAAACTATAATGAAAGAAGGAGGTAGAAGCATCATTAAAGGTGCTCACCGCTAGGTTGAGGGTACGGAAATAAGGGTCTTGCGGGTATTTCGCCATAATGGCTTGGTCGGCCGGACTAGGCTGTACCCCATAATTATTTTCGAGTTTCTCTTCTTTTACAAAGTTCTCGCTGTTTAAATAACGCTTGTTAACGGGGAAGAGATCGATTAAGATCAGTGCCGCAGTAGCGATGATAAAATAATTGCGTTTAAGGGTTCCCGCTTGGAATAAGATGAGGAGCAAAGCACCACCAAATACCAAAAGCAAGCTGCGCATTACATCTGCTTTAAAAATACTGATGCGAGCATCCTCTAGGGAGGTCATATAGCTACTTGCTTGACTCTGATTTAAACCGGCATTGCTCAACATGCCCGGTAGGGTTTCAACTTCTTGGCTACTTAGGAAATCATTGAATAGGCTTGGAGAAGCTAAGTTTAACATGAGAAATAAGGCGATGATGCCAATTCCTCCATAAAGCACGGTGGAGCGTTTTTGCTCGCCACCGATTAAGAGTTTCATTTTTCCAGACCAATCCGCTTTTTCCAATTTACTAATGCCGGCTAGGCTAAGCACAGCTAAGATGGGCAGTATTAATTCGGGTATTACCATGAAAGAGGCAACTGCTCGGAACTTATCGTAAAACGGCACATTATCGAGGAAGAAATCGGTTAAGCCTTGGAAGTTTTTACCCCAAGCTAAGGCCATGGTGAGAAGGAATACGCCCAGTAGTAAATAGCGCAAACTTCCCTTTACAAAGAAGAAGGCTAAGAAGGCCAGTAATACCACTATTGCACCGGCGTAAACCGGTCCAGAGGTAAATGGCTGATCGCCGAAATAGGAGTTACCACCAGCAATGGATTGACGGAAACGGGGGTCTACATCTTCCAAAGCGGGATTATCATTACCGATGGCACCAGTAGGCCCACCTTTGTAATTAGGCACTAATAAAGACCAAGACTCGGCTTTGCCATAAGACCAATTGGTTACATAGTCGCGGTCTAGTCCTTCGGTGCGATTTTCTTTATTGGAAGTAAGTTCGCTTTTACCGCGAATGGTATGTTTTCCGTATTGATAGGTGTTTGATAAATAGGGGAGATTTGCACCTACCGCTAAAGCGCCTGCAACAACTAATAGGGCGGTAGATTTTAAAAACTGGGGAAGACCATTATTCCGAAAGGCTTGTACTAACTCCCAAATTCCGTAGGGGATAGCTAAGAAAAGGAAGTAGTAAAACATTTGGGGGTGACGGGCAGTAAGCTCTAATCCCGTGAATAGCGCGAAAATCGCTGCACCACTTAACATTTTCTTTTGGCGATAAGCCCAAATCATACCGGCTAATATTCCTGGTAAATAGGCCATTGCATGAATTTTGGAGTTATGCCCGGCTTCCAAAACAATCATGAAGTAGGTGGAAAGTCCGTAGGCAATAGCTCCGGCAATACCGATTAAGGGGTCTAATCGTAGGGCCAAGACTAAAATGTAAAAGCCTATCATTAAAAGTAGTGGATATCCAACCGCCTGGTCTAAGAGCTTAACAAAGGTTCTGGGAATATACTTTAGCAGTTCGCCGTGATAGATTGTAGAAATGGCATAAGTTGGCATGCCTGCGAACATCACATTGGTCCAAAGAATTTGGCGATCCTCATTTTCTCGATACTTATGTACCTCTGAGGCCGAACCCTGATATTGTTTGATGTCATTTTGCTCAATGGTTTTACCAGAGAAAACCGGGGCATTGAAAATTGCTGTAATCAAGAAGAATACAGCGATTGCAATCAAATGAATGCGGAATGATTTAAACATGCTCAAAAAATTGTTGGCCAAATATAGGTAAAAGCTTAGGCGGCCTTTCGACTGAAGGCGCTATAAATGTAGCCCTTTCCGAATTTTTTAGGAGGCCGATAAATAATCGTAAATCGAGCGGGCAATAATTGCAGCCGCTTGGCCATTGCCATAGAAGGAAGGATAGCTTAAATCTTTTTGGATGAGCTCCTTATAATGCTCCACTAGATTATCGGGATGGCAAAGTTTATTGAGTCCAGCATCTACTAATTCTACCCACTCGGTGGCTTCCCTTAAGGTTAAACAGGGTTTCTGGCAGAAATAGGCCTCCTTTTGTAAACCACCGCTATCGGTAACCACTATACTTGAAGCTTTTATAAGTCCTAAGATCTCATTATGCGCACAAGGTTCAATAAAGTGTGCTTTCAATTTTAGGTCTAGAGCAGCTAATTTCGATTTAGTCCGAGGGTGTAGAGGAATTACCAATGCTATTTCTTCGGAAAGTTTATTTAAGGCTTCAATCCAAGCTTTTAGAATTTTAGGATCATCTACATTTTCTTGGCGATGCAAAGTAAGGAGGGCAAATCGTGCGGGTAGGTCGGCAATTTTAGGTGCTCCTAATTGAGGTGCTTGTTCATTAAAGAGATCAAGCATGATATCTCCACTTTCAATAATGCGCTCTTCCGCATAGCCCTCGGCTTTAAGGTTTGCTTTTGCAGATGGGGAAGAAACAAAGAGGAGATTACTAATCCGATCGCTGAGTACCCGATTAATTTCTTCGACTTGATATTCTAGATTACTGCGCATTCCGGCCTCGATATGGGCTACCGGAATACCAATCTTTTTAGCTGCTAAAGCTCCTGCTAGGGTGGAGTTAGTATCGCCAAAAACAATCACCATTTGAGGCTGCTCCTTTTGCAAAACCTCTTCTATGGCTTCCATCATTCGGCCCGTCATGGCGGCATGACTAAGTCCACTAATATTAAGTTGGTATTGAGGTTTGGGAATCCCTAATTCCTCAAAAAAATCCTGGCTCATATTGGCATCGAAATGCTGACCAGTATGCAGCAGCACTTCCTCAATTCCTATCGCCGCCAAGGCCTTAGAAAGGGGAGCGGCTTTAATAAACTGAGGACGTGCGCCTATGACGGTGAGGACCTTCATTAAGAGCGGTCCTCCTCGTCATTAACTTCTTCATAATCGATATACTCGCCTACCGATTTATTATCATGAGCCCGTCCAGCTCCTTTGGTGTCCACACTTACCTTGCCTTCGCTTTTTCGATAGGCATCCTCCTTATTACGCGCTTCTCGCTCTTGGTATCCCTGGCGAAAAGGTCGTACAAACATTTTCCTTACCAAAAAGGATAAAAGGTAAATGAAGCTGACGATAAATAATAAACGAATGATAAACACTACTTACTCAAATATAGATTTCGTTCGGAGTAGATCTTTTTAAATACGGGGTCGCGAAGATTATCAATAAAGTAAATCTTCTCACCGGTAGATTTCATTTCGGGCCCTAAGTTCTTATTCACATTGGGGAATTTATTGAAGGAGAATACCGGTTGCTTAATCGCCCAACCTTTCTTTTTAGGTTGGAAGTCGAAATCTTTCACCTTCTTCTCGCCTAACATCACCTTAGTGGCATAGTTTACATAAGGTTCGTCGTAGGCTTTCGCGATAAAGGGAACCGTTCTCGAGGCCCGTGGGTTTGCTTCAATGATATATACTTTATCATCTTTTACGGCAAACTGGATATTGATTAATCCTACCGTATTAAGGGCTAAAGCAATTTTACGGGTATGGTCTTCAATTTGCTGGATGATGAGGTCGCCAAGGTTAAAAGGAGGGAGGGTCGCGTTACTATCACCTGAGTGAATACCGCAAGGCTCCACATGCTCCATAATTCCCATGATGTACACATCTTCACCATCGCAAATGGCATCAGCCTCTGCTTCTATAGCGCCTTCTAAATAATGATCGAGTAGTACTCTATTACCAGGGTAAGCTTTGAAGAGATCCACCACATGATGTTCCAATTCATCTTGGTTAATCACGATTTTCATCCCTTGTCCACCCAATACATAACTAGGACGCACCAAAATTGGGAAGCCTAATTCATCAGCTAATTCGTGGGCTTCATCGGCATTGGTAATTACGCCAAAACGGGGATAAGGAATTTCCTGCTCCCTAAGTAGTTCGGAGAAACGACCACGGTCTTCTGCAAGGTCGAGGCTTTGATAGCTGGTACCTACAATTGGAATTCCAAAGCGATCCAGCTTCTCAGCTAATTTTAATGCGGTTTGACCACCAAGCTGAACTACAACGCCAACTGGCTTTTCATGTAAAATGATATCATAAATATGCTCCCAGAATACCGGCTCGAAATACAGTTTATCGGCGGTATCGAAGTCAGTAGAAACGGTTTCCGGATTACAATTAATCATGATGGTTTCATAACCACATTCTTTAGCGGCCAATACTCCGTGTACACAACTGTAATCGAATTCGATACCTTGACCGATACGGTTAGGTCCCGATCCAAGTACAATGATTTTTTTACGGTCGCTTGCTTCGGATTCATTTTCTACGCCCAAAGTGCCATCAGCAGTTTGGAAGTCGTATTCGAAAGTAGAATAGTAATAAGGAGTTTGGGCTGGGAATTCGGCCGCACAAGTGTCTACTAATTTCCAAACTCGGTTAATACTGAGTTCGGTTCTTTTGGTGTGTACTTCGCTTTCGAGTACGCCAATCATGTGCGCAATTTGGCGGTCGGCAAATCCTTTTGTTTTTGCTTCAAGCAGAAGCTCACGTGGTAAGCTATCTAGATTGTGCTTTTCAATTTCATCTTGTAATTGCACCAATTCGTAAATCTGGCGCAGGAACCACATGTCGATACGAGTAATTTCGTGGATACGACGCAATGGAATCCCCATCTGCATGGCATCATAAATCATAAATACTCGGTTCCAACTGGCTTTTTCTAGTGCTTCTAAAACCGTTTTTTGATCGCTTTCACCTTTGCCATCTGCTCCCAAGCCATTTCGCTTAACTTCTAGCGATTGAGCGGCTTTATGGAGGGCTTCTTGGAATGAACGTCCGATGCCCATTACTTCACCTACCGACTTCATTTGCAGGCCTAAACGACGATCGGCACCGTCAAATTTATCGAAGTTCCAGCGTGGGATTTTTACAATCACATAATCGAGGGTAGGCTCGAAATAGGCAGAAGTGGTTTTAGTAATTTGGTTATCTAATTCGGTTAAGTGGTAACCGATGGCCAGTTTAGCGGCAATTTTTGCGATGGGGTAGCCGGTTGCTTTTGAGGCTAGGGCTGAAGAACGCGAAACCCGAGGGTTGATTTCAATCGCTACGATGTCCTCTTTTTCATCTGGGCTAACCGCAAACTGCACATTACAACCACCAGCGAAGTTACCAATAGAGCGCATCATGTGAATGGCCATATCTCGCATGCGCTGATAGGTCGTGTCAGAAAGGGTCATGGCTGGCGCTACCGTAATCGAGTCACCCGTGTGAATTCCCATGGGGTCCATATTTTCTATGGAACAAATGATGATCACATTGTCATTGGCATCTCGTAATAGCTCTAATTCGAATTCCTTCCAACCTAATAGGGCCTTATCGATCATCACCTCATGAATGGGTGAAATTTCGAGGCCACGACTAAGGGATTCTTCAAATTCCTCTTTATTAAAAACGAAGGTTGCTCCCGATCCACCTAAAGTGTAGGAGGCACGAATACAAAGGGGGAAGCCAAACTCTTGGGCAATTTCTTTTCCTTTAAGGTATGAGGTAGCCGTTTGGGCTGGGGCCATTCCAACTCCAATTTTCCCCATTAGTTTGCGGAACTCTTCGCGGTCTTCGGTAATATTAATGGCATCGATATCTACGCCAATAATGCGTACACCATGCTCTTCCCAAAGGCCATCTTTATCGGCCTCTATACATAGGTTAAGCGCAGTTTGGCCACCCATGGTTGGTAGCACGGCATCGATGTTTTGCTCTTTAAGGATTTTTTCCAGTGAGGCTACTTCTAGCGGAAGCAGGTAAACGTGATCCGCCACCACCTTGTCGGTCATAATGGTAGCTGGATTACTATTTATCAAAGAAACTTCAATTCCTTCCTCGCGGAGGGAACGGGCAGCTTGAGAGCCGGAATAATCGAATTCGCAGGCCTGGCCAATCACAATCGGGCCGCTACCAATGATCAGTACGTGTTTAATGGAATTATCCTTGGGCATGATAAGAATTTGATTTGGAAAAAATACGAAGCTTTAATCGACAGGCAAAAAAAAAGGTGCTGCCTGGCAACACCTTATAGAATATATTATGAATACAAAGACATCTTAGCCTTTGTAATTACCTTCGGTAGAAACAGAAAGCTTTTTACGGCCTTTGGCACGACGGGAGGCCAAAACCTTACGACCGTTTACGCTCGACATTCTCTCACGGAAGCCGTGCTTATTTATTCTCTTACGTCTTGATGGCTGAAAAGTACGTTTCATATCTGTTTATTTTGCCAGTCTCACGACTGTAGCGTTCCATTTTTCGGGCTGCAAATATAGGGTGATTTTCTGAATTTAAAAGAAAGGAGAAAATATTTTTCAGCTATTTTCATTTCTTTCTTACGCGCTTCTTTCTTCAAGCTCTGCATTCAGCTTTAGCTCGGCAATACTTGCATTTAATTCGAAGCCTATAATGAGTACCAAGGCATTGATGTAAATCCAAAGCATAATCACCATTAAGGTGCCAATAGATCCATATAAAGTATTGTACTGATTGAAGTTAGCGACGTAAAAACTAAAAAGGTAGGAGCTTAGTAAAATAAGGATGGTGGCAAGGATAGCTCCTGGTGAGAAGAAGCGCCATTTGCGTTTGCCCGAAGGAGCGAAATTATACACCAGAACAATCCCAATAAAAACCACAAATATTAAGAGAACCGAACGCACCACTTCTACGGCAAAAGAGGAAATCGCTTCTAGTCCAAAGAAATCCAACAGACCATTTAAAACATCGGAGCTAAAGATGATCACAATAATGCCAATGATGAAATTGATGGAGATCACGATGGTAAGGCCGAGGCTAACCACCAGCTGTTGCCAAAAGGATCGTTCTTCTATTTTATGGATGGTTTGATTAAAGTTGGTGATAATCGCGCTAATGCCATTGGTAGAGAAGAGCATGGCTAAAATAAAACCGACCGACAAAAGGCCTTGGCGTTTATTGTGCATCACATCTTCAATGGTGCTTTTTACCGCATCGAAGGTGTCGGGCGGAAATACCCTTTGAAAGACCCGGAAAATTTCCATTTCCAAAGAATCTACCGGGAAGAAGGGAATTAAGGTGAAAAAGAAAATGATGCCTGGAAAAAGGGCTAAGAAAAAGGAAAAAGCAATGGAGCTGGCTCTACTGGTTATGCTTCCTTTGATAATTCCTCGGAAAAAGAAGATGGAAACATGGTACAAGCTCAGTCCATCAAAGAGAGGAAGTTCAATTTGTCGGGTGCTACGTGCCACTCGGTCACTTATCCACTCGAAGCGCTCTTTCAGCTTTTCAAACATGGCGACAAAATTACAAATCCATTCCGCGCTTTCGCAGAAGAATCAGCGATTTAGAAATTTAAATATTTTAAAATCATCGAGGGCGCTAGTGTACTTAAATAGGATAAGCAATAGTGCGAGAGAAGCTAAATTTCCAATAGCGAGATTTAGCCACATAGACCATCCTAGCGTACGCATCAGCGAAATTAAAAGAAGAGCAAGGCCCATGCTAATAAGTAGCAGCCAAAATTGCTTGGTAAAGGGAATGAGCTTATAGATTTTCTGAACCACAAGTATTTTGAAAATATTGAATAGTCCAATAGCGATTAGGCTGGCCAAAGCTGCTCCACTTAAACCTAAAGCAGGAATTAGCAACCAGTTGCCAATAACGGTTAAAACTATCAGCACTAAGCCTGAATAGAAATTGAAGTGCTGTTTTTTAGAAACCGTGAGTATCATGCCATTAATGCCTGTTGCGCCTTTTAGTACCTCACTTAGACCAATGAAAAACACAACCGCTGGGAAAGCTTCAAAATGGTATTTTTCGGGTAGAATAAGATTAAAAAGATCGAGATTTACCATTATGATTAGCAGTAAAAAGGCTGTAATGGCCAGTTGCGTTAGGGCAGATTTCTTATATAATTTATCTATTTCGCGAAGATTATCCTGGGCCCAAGCTTTTGCTACAAAGGGCCGAATGGAGGCTATGAAAGACTTTACCGGCACCGCTACTACGCTACCAATAAAGAAGGCTATGGAGTAAAAGGCCACTTCCGCAGAACCCAATAATTCCTTAATCATTAATATGTCGATACGGCTCACCAATATTAAGGAACCGGCAGCCAGCATTACCATTAGGCCATAGCCCATAACTTGTTTCTGGTTTACCAAATCGCTTCGCCAACGGAACTGCGGCATATCCGGACGAGCATAGTATATCATTACGATTAAATGGATAAGGTAGCCAAGACCAAATACTAGGTAAAAGGTCTCAATATCCGTATCCATTAAATAGCTTATCGCTAAGGCTGAACTGATGATTACCCTGCGGAATACATTGCGAATAAACTGTGGCAGCACCACCTTAGAGTAATACTGACTAAGTGCTGAAAAAAGTTCGAAATAAACGATCGAAATGCAAACAATAAGTGCAATTAAGGAATGATCGAGATCAATGAGGTTGAAATACTCTAGTCCTCCGAGACTAAGACCTAGCACTAAGCTTAATAAACTAATATAAACCAGCATAAAAGTCCATAGAGCGGACTGCTTATCGCGATCTAATTTGGGGAAGAAAACCACCACCGAAGTTGGGAAGCCCAGGTGAGCAAAGGTAGAGACGATGGTAATTATCGCCATTAAACTCTGGAAATCCCCGTAAGCCTCGGGGGCTAGGATTCGGGGAAACAAAATCATGGTGTTTAAGGCACCAAGGGCTACGCCAATATAGGAGTTAATAGAATTAGAAAACGATTGCTTGGCTACGGTGCCCATCCTTATTTAAATCTGTTTAAAACGAGGCTCGGGCTCGCTTATTGCGGAATGCAAATTAAAGCAATGGATTGAGATAATAGGAGTACAGCGAATGATCAAGGCTTTCTTTAAAAATGGCTCTTTAAGGCGATACCATTAGTTTATAGACAAATTTCCTTAAAGCTACTGAGGTATTGTTGGCGCACATTCTCAATTTGATAATCAGCTAAAATTTTGGGAAAGTCCAGTTTAGCATAAGCTCGACTTTGAATTTGTTGTACGATTTGATCGGCGAGATCCTGAGGGCCATGATAAGGGCTAAAGGCTTGATTGATATTGGAAGGGACAGGGTATTTACCCTCAATGAGGGCAAAGCGATGGTAGTGTATTACATCGTTTACACTACCAGAAATTTTAGTAGATCCATACCACTCCTTGTAAATGGTAAAGCGGGTGTCAATGCGAGTTGGGATAATTAGAAAATCGGTATTTTGGATTTTGGTCTCAAACTCTATCTGAGGGACAAAGTTGGGGTAGTATTTCACTTTAAAGTAGTCGGTACTGATACTCTTAAAAGCCTTAATAATGGTATTCGCGTAGGAGCCCTGTGCCTTGCCAAGCAAACAAAGCTCAAGTTCAATATTTAAGGCTTCTAAAATGGGACCAATCAGCAAGCAAGCTTTAACTACTTGGTTGTAATCGCGATTCCTCTGATCTATTTTACCGATTATACTGATTTGAATCTTTTGAGGATCTGGCTTCTTCTGAGCTAGCTTTTTTTCCCAAAACGAAAAAGGTAGGGCCCAAGATCGTTTAGCTTCAAGTTGGAACTTCTCCACTGCGAAATCCCGCATTAGATCATTTGGAAAAGCAAAGTGATCAATTTTTTTCACAAAGCGCTTTTGGAAGTAGTCGTCTCTCTTGAATACTATTTTTCGAAGGAAGTGCGAAAAATCCTTACAGATAAAGAAAGGGCTCCAAATGGGGCGATAACTATTGCTTAATGTATTGAAGTTTGCATTTCCATTGTGAATGCGAAGTAAGCTTGGGGCTGTGAAATTTACCTCAGACCAAGTTTTAAAATTTGAGGCCGCGGTGTTTATTAAAATAAGCTCACTTTCATTTATGCTATTCAAGTGTCGATGGAGAAAGCTCTGCAGATTATCACCATCCTTAAGTAATGTTACTTTCTGGTCTTCATCTTGCCAATCAACCTTTTTCCAGATGCTTGCTTTGGTGAAAACGCATATTTCGAATTCATCGCCACTTAATATCCTGAGGCTGTTTCGTAAAACCTCGGCATGATAGTCAAACTCAAGCAGTGAAATCCTCATAGGGCAAAAGTAAAGGGGATTTAAAGGATTTTAGGGCTGCCTCCAAATCTTCTAATTCGGTACTGCTTAAACGCTTCTTCAATTTATCTTGAAGCTCTAAATCACCACTATTATTCGCTTTCCAGCTTTCGTCCTTACTAATTAGTTGTTGGGCATTTTCTTGAAAGGAGTTTACAAGATCATGCTTTGGGAGTTTTAAAAAATCCAAAACAGTTTTTGAAACTTGCTCCGGATTTTGCACCAGCTCTTCGTAATAAACATGGAGGTGATGCGGAAGCTTATAATACTTTTCCGAAAGTTTTAGTTCCGCTTTATAACGTTTTATGGATTTTTCCAATGAAGCCTGTTTAAAGGCCTCGGGATGTTTTTTGCTCACATCGTAAAGCGCAGCAATATTCGCTTTAGGTTCTCTAATGGTATGGATGAAAAGGCAATCGTGGCAGTTTTTCTTAATCAGGTCGATATAATGCAAATGCATGGGCGTTTTCTCCAGCCAGGCTTCACAGTTTTTCGATACTGCCTCATGATCTAAAAAACGCAAAAGGTAATCGGTCCAGCGGTTGAGGTTTTTAAGATCCTTTTCCGTCGGCTTAAAGTTTTGGTCGTAGCCGATTTCTGCCAAAAGCTGATTAATGCGTTTTATTTGAGCCGGCTTCACCTTATGGAAAAGGCGTAGGGCTTTATTCTTGGGAATCGAGTAGGGGAAGAAATGGGTTTCGGGCAGGCTAAAAATAGCGGGATGATTTGCTACGATGCTTTGCAAGAGCGTGGTGCCTGATCGGGCGGTACCTACAATAAAAATGCGCTTCATCTTGCGGGGACTTTGGATTAGGCTTGAATGGCGCTGCCGATTTCTTGGGCGGGAATACCAACATAGGTTTTTCCGGCCGGCACATTTTTGGTAACCACCGCTCCAGCTCCGATGGTTGCTCCAGCTCCTATTGTAATATTCGGTAAAACCACCGCATTGGTACCAAGGTAAACACCATCTTCCAAGGTTACTCCTCCACTTAGGCGAACTCCTGGCATTAGGGAACAAAAGTTTCCCAGTTTACAATCATGTCCCACGCTACATTGCAGATTAATTATTACAAACTCACCGATTTCAATATTGGTAGTAAGGATACTACCTGCGGTAATTAGGCTGCCTCTGCCAATGCGCGTATTTTCTTCATCCATTAAAATCACCGAGGGATGCATTAAAATGGGGAAGTGTAATTGCTCACTTAGTCGGCTTTTTAGTTTTTGCCTTTCGGCGGATGAGCCTATTGCTAGAGCGGTTGAGGACAGCTTTGGAATTTCGGAAGGCATTTGCTGAACGATCTCCTTGGCATCGTCGTAAAACTGAAAATTGCGGTAGCCATGTGCTCTTGCTAAAGCTTTAATCTCTGCCGAAAAGCTTCCCGCGGGCACTATATGCAAGGTATCTTCCCTCATGCGGTAAAATTAGAAAAAGCAATGGGTATTTCGGTGAAGAAAGATGTGGGACTTGAGGTGTGAGTCCCTCTGGTGCGTCCTTCGTAGCACCATATCAAAATATTTAACATAGGTAGCGTCTTGTATCAGCTTTGAGAAGTTTAGTTTTTATCTTTTTCCTTGGATGAATCCAGGCTGCGCCGGGACAAGCTTGCTCTTTACAAAGCATGTAACCTTTTGCAAACCATAGGAGCTTTTTTTAGCAGCTATGTACATTGTATTGGACTCATTAGTAAGGTATTTCGTAGATTACTTTATTGAATGTCATTGTCTTTTTCGTTTTTCCTTGGATGAAAAAGAAACAAAAAATCATGGCCTGGGTGCCTTAATTTAAAATGTTTGTAGTCTCCTTTTTCGGTGGGTGATCTCCTGCGTCGGTTATGAACGAATTATTAATTTTTAAAGGAGTTCATGGTTTCGGCTTTCAGCCTTAGCGCCCAACTCAAATAGTCGTCTAATGCCATTTTAAAAGCGCAGCACCCTAAGGCCGTCCCCACACCATTATGTTTTAGGTGTAATCAAGGTTTTTGGAACTCGATAATGGCCTCTACTAGATAGTCGTCATTTCGGAGCTTGGGGTCCCGACTCTGCCGGGATTATTATGAATAAAATGTTATTGCTTGATATAAAGGAACGCAGCGCCCACAGCGATTACGCGGCAATTGCAGCGCATTGGACCTAAAACCACAAATGTTTGCTATTAGCAAAGCACTTTACTCCAGCAATATCAAGTCTAAAAGTGAACGAAGTGAACGGTCTAAGGTCTAAGGTCTAAAAGCGAACGTAGTGAGCGATCTAGGCCATCAGGCCTCAGCTTCCAAGCGTTTCATTTCCCTCTCGTAAAAGGCTTCAGCGGTTTCAATGAGGCTGGCAATTTCATTGACCAATTCCTCCTCCTCTCCTTCTAGCTCATCGAGCCATTCGATATCATCACCCTGAATGTCCCAAATAAAGCGAGGGTATTGGGTGTGAACGATATATAAACTATCGGGATGGTCGGTATTATCGGCGAGTAAAAAGTTTGGTAATTCCATGAGGCTTTGATGTGTTTCTAGCTTAAGGTATTGATTTCAGTTGATTTAAAGCTATTTACGTGCGAATTTGTCGACGTCTTCCGCTTCTACAACATTGCCGCTAAGGATAATAAGACGCTCTACTACATTGCGTAATTCACGAATATTTCCGGTCCAGTCGAGTTTACTTAAAGCTTCTAAGGCTTTATCGCTAAACTCTTTTAAACTGCTGCCTTGCTCATTGGAAATGGCTTTAGCAAAATGCTTGGTGAGCAGTGGAATATCTTCCCGACGATCATTTAAGGCCGGAACTTTTATCAAGATTACGCTCAGTCTATGGTATAAGTCTTCGCGAAAGCGACCTTCCTTAATTTCTGCTTGTAAATCTTTATTGGTGGCCGCCAGTACGCGCACATCCACCTTTACTTCTTTGTCGCTGCCTACGGGGCTTACTTTTCCTTCTTGCAAGGCGCGTAAAACCTTCGCTTGGGCCGAGAGGCTCATATCGCCAATCTCATCTAAAAAGATGGTGCCGCCATTAGCTTGCTCAAATTTGCCGGCTCGATCTTTTACCGCAGAGGTAAAGGCACCTTTTTTATGACCAAACAATTCACTTTCAATAAGCTCAGAAGGAATGGCCGCGCAATTTACTTCGACCATGGGTCCTTTGCTGCGTTCACTTTTTTGGTGAATCCAATGGGCTACTAATTCTTTACCGGTACCATTAGGTCCGGTGATCAGTACGCGGGCATCGGTGGGAGCTACTTTTTCGATAAGGTCTTTAACTTCGGCTATAGCTGGACTTTCGCCGATCATCTGATATTTACGGCTCACCTTTTTGCGGAGGGTTTTATTTTCCTTCTCCAGATTATGACGGTCGAGGGCATTACGAACCGTATTCAAAAGGCGATTTAAATCCGGGGGTTTCGAGATATAATCATAAGCCCCTTTGCGCATGCTATCTACCGCCGTTTCTAAATCACCGTGACCGGAAATCATAACCACCGTAGTATCGGGATGCTTAGCGCGAATG
>CATMQD010000061.1 GCA_950073045.1 uncultured Flavobacteriales bacterium
TATTCGGTGGACTAATGGCCGCCTCGGTTATTGGTCGCTATGAAGAAGATATCGATGCGATTCCAAAAATGGCCTTTTTCATTCCCCTTATTGCAGCGATGGGTGGAAATGTGGGGGTACAATCTTCGGCAATCATCGTACAAGGACTGGCCAATCAATCTTTAAGCGATAATTCCCTGCTTAGTAGATTACTTAAGGAGCTAGGTGTAGCACTAGTAAACGCCTTAATTTTAAGTGTTTTAATTATTGGTGCTAGTCTGTTTTTAGGCTATGGCCTGAAGCTCGCCCTCACCGTAAGCGTAGCCTTATTTGCGGTAATCGTGGTAGCGGCCTTAATTGGAACCTTCGTGCCGCTGGCATTAGATAAGTATAAGGTAGATCCCGCCTTGGCTACCGGTCCTTTTATTACCACATTGAACGATATTATTGGCTTATTCCTGTATTTCCAGATAGGAAGGTTAATTTTAGGTCTATGAGAATTAAGGCCCTTTTCGTATTCCTTTTTGCCTCGGCTAGCCTTTGGGCTCAGGAATCATTAATTAGCGACCGACCTGGTCAAACCTATAGCTCACAAGTGCTCAACCAATGGAGAGTTCAGTACCAACAAGGTTTTGAGTGGCGCGACTTTTACACCCGTCCCTTAGATGGAACCATTTTGGTAGAACAACGACGCCTTACGGCAGATGCAGCCTTTCGGCTTGGGCTTGGTCAAAACCTCGAGGCGGGTTTAGCCTATTCTTATACGGGGATTAATAATCCATTTTCGATGATGAATACCGCGGTGAAAGTGCTAACCCAAGAGTGGTATTGCGGGCTGGCCTGCCAGGCTCCTCCGAAAGGTTTAGCTGGGCTTTTATCGTACAAAGTTCTTTCTCCGATTTAGATTACCGCCTTTCCGCTAGCTTAAACGATGGACCTTGGGGCGTAAGCGGGAACCTAGGTTTTGCCCATAGTGAAGACGTGGAATATACCGCCCAGTGGACGGTTTTACTTTCCTATTCCTTAGATAAGTATTCGGTATTTGCCGAGGTCTACGGTTTAAGCTTAAACTCCGCCAATAGCGATTACCTGGCTTTTGATGCTGGTTTTAACTTCATTATTACCCCCAAATTTGCTTGGGATGTTTATGTGGGCAATCAAATCGGAACCGGACCCGCAGTAGGATTATTCAGTAATTATTTTGTTAATACCGGCTTTAGCTGGCGCATACGATAATGGCCAAAGTTTTAATTCTCGATCGTGTACACCCTCTATTTTTAGAGCGCTTGCCGCAGATGGGCTTTCAGGTAGAAGAAGATTATGAGCTTGAAGCTGAAAGTATTAGTTGGTCGGAGTACCAAGGAGTGGTTTTACGCAGCAGGATGCCTATTGATAGAGCAGTATTAGCCCAGTGTAGCTCCATGCGATTTATCGCTAGAGTAGGAGCGGGCTTAGAAAACATCGACCTTCCTTTTGCCCAAGAAATGGGTATTGAAGTATTGGCCGCTCCAGAGGGGAACCGCAATGCAGTGGGGGAGCAGGCACTCGGAATGTTATTGGCCCTTTTTAATCGTTTGCTTATCGCTGATGGGGAAGTGCGCAAAGGACTTTGGTTACGAGAAGAAAACCGTGGTTTAGAGCTAGGCGGCAAAACCGTTGGTATTCTCGGCTATGGCAATATGGGTTCTGCTTTCGCGAAGAAGCTGAGTGGCATGAGCTGCAGAGTAATTGCTTATGATAAGTACAAAAGTGGCTTTAGCAGTCCACAGGTAGAAGAGTGCAGCTTAGAATATTTACAGCAGGAAGCGGATATTATTAGTCTGCATCTGCCCCAGAGCGAAGAAACCCACTATCTATTGGATAGCGCCTTTATAGGGGCTTGTGCTAAGAACTTCTTTTTAATTAATACTGCACGTGGAAATATCGTACAAACCCAAGCGTTAATTGAAGCCTTGGAGAGCGGTAAAATTCGTGGGGCCTGCTTAGACGTATTGGAATTTGAGAAGAGTAGTTTCGAAAACCTCTTTCAGGAAGGACAAAACGAACAGCTTGAATATCTACTGCAGAGTAATAAGGTGATATTAAGTCCACACATTGCTGGCTGGACCCAAGAAAGTAAGGTGCGCATGGCCGAGGTGCTGATTGCTAAAATTGAAAAACTAATGCTATGATTAGTCAAGACTGGAATGACAATGGCGAGGGTCTGTTCGAGTATCGCCAAGAAGAGGGCAGCGATACACTAGGCTTTATGGATTTACTGCAAACCGAAAGTGCTAAACTAGTAATAAAGCATACCGAGGTTAAACCTGAAATGGAGGGTAAAGGTATTGGCAGACAATTACTGGAGGCAGTGGCCGATTACAGTCGAAGCAATAATTTAAGGATTATACCCATTTGTCCCTTTGCCAAAAACCTAATGGAGCGGAACCCTGATAAGTACAAGGATTTGTGGTAAACAGCTCTATGCTTTACTGTTTGGCTTAAATTTTGCTAATACTAGAAATTAAAGACTCTAACATGAAAGCCATCCCATCCTTCTATTCCCTAGTCACGAAAATTCGCACAGGCTTTCGATACCCAATCAGAATGAAAATTTTAGCGCTCAACTAGCATTCTTATAGAGCCCTATTCCTGGCCAATATATTTCCTCCTGAGAAAATTTAAAAAGTACAGGTACTTTTAGGTAAAAGCTCAAGTGTTTTTTAGTAAAAGCACTTGAGCTTTTTCTTTGAACGTCCTGAGCAAAGCAGTAGAACATCCTGAACAATACAGTAGAAGATGCTGAACAAAACAGTAGAAGATGCTGATGTTTTGGTTTGAGCGTGGTGTAGTGCAGGATTTTCACCCTTTTACAAGGGTTATATTACAAATTGCAATGATTTTATCTGCGTGAATTAATTCTGCTAGGACCTTGATTAAGGTGATGATTTATATTTAATTGAAATCAGTAATACCGATAAACTATTTCTTTTATAAAGAAATCATTATGAAATTCTGTTCGCTTACTGAGAAGACCATTAATGTGATATTGAAAGATCACTTTTTGGAAACTATATTCTTCGATTATTTTATTACTCACATGTTCGGTGTGGTAACCCATAATCCTTATATCCTTGTCGAATTTGCCACTTAAATATCCAGAGCTATCATACTTTAGAAGGATTTGATAGCTACCTCCATTTTGCTCCAATAGAATTAGTTGTTGATTTTGGTTGTAGCTTAAAATGTTTGTGTTTCTGTTGTGTTTATATTTAAAGGGAACTTTACTTCTTTCATCGTAATAGAAAAGATATATACTTGTATCAGGCTGGGGGTCTAAACTGCTACTACCATCGGGGTTCATAGTATATACCTTCTGATACTTGAAGATGTAAAGGCTGTCCCAGCGCCCAAAATCATCGAAGGAAAAGCGCCTGAGAGTTTTTCCATTGGAGCTATACTCCCTAATTTCCTGCAATCCTCGGTCCACTATTTGCGTCTTTTTCACTTGCTGGTTAACTCGGATCTCAACCATTTGAAAATTGCTTTGAAACAGTATTTTGGCACAACGCACGGCCTCTAGGAGATCATATGGCATTAAATTTAGAGCAAGTCGTTTAACTAGCATTAAGTCAACTTGTTCATTGCTATTTCCTTTATAGAGCCTTATACTATCTGAAAATACATAGGCTATTTTTCGCTTAATTGTATCTCCTCCTTCAAAAGTTACTAGGGCGTAACCAGAGGCAGTTACAGCCTTACCTTTTTCTTTTCGTAACTGATAGGGTAGAATACGAAGGGTGTCTAGGTTTAATGAATCAATCAGAATCATCTCAGATTCCGTAAATAGGATTACTTGTGGATGGTCTTCCAGATTCCAATGCCCTAGAAGCGGGTTTTCCGACTGCGCCAGAATTAAAGCAGGGTAAAGCAGAATTATGAAAATTAGTCTAGACAAGCGAAGTATTATAAAGGGTTGATCATTAATTCGAGAATGGGCTAATCTTAAGCTAGATGGTTTTTAAAACTAGCCCCTCTCAATTTCCTGCTTTAAATAAAGCACCATCTCCCGAATTAAATCCTTAGGCAATTCTTTATTCAAAGGAAACTGCACCGAGCCCTTGGCGCTTTTATAGTCTTTTAAAGCTTCGGAAAAATGAGCAATGGTTTGCGGCTGGGGGTAAAATCCCACATGCTTAGCATAGCCGGCCATCCTTACCTGTCCATCGCGCTTAGCCCCAGGTTTTAAGGTAAAGGCCGCAATTTTATAATTAATGAGCTCCTCGGTTTCAGGATGAACGGCATGTACGATTTCCCTTATTTGCTGTAAATACTCAGCGGTCTTAGCTTCAAAGCTCTGGATGTATTCGGCAACCGTTTCCATTAGCTTAAGTATTTACCTTCCGAAGCAAGCGCTTGTTTTACATGGGCTAAGTGATGGGCACCATGCCAAGCATACATTCCAATCGCCTCATTTAAACTGAATAGCTTTTGGTGCTCAGGATGATAAAATTGCCGCTGACGATCATCAGCCGAAAGGCTATCGATTAGCACTAACCAACGGTGATGCAAGGATTCTAATAGGAACAGTGAATTGCGAATATCGGCTTCCTGACCATCCGCTAAAGTGGCCCAAGGACCTTGTTTATAGGCGATGATCTCGGGCTTATCCTCAGTAAGGGCAAGCTTAAAGCGCATAAATCCATTTAGGTGACTGTCTACACAATGATGCACTACCTCGCGAATAGACCATCCTCCCGGGCGATAGGGCCAATTCAGTTGATTGTCTTCTACCCCAGAAAGACATTCCTTCAATTGCTGTGGGAAATTGCGGATGGCTTCAATCCATTCCTTTAAGGTTGCCGCATCGGGATTAGGATGGGCGGTGGACTTCCCAATAGGGTAGGCGAGGTTTGTAGAATTAGGCATAATCCTTAATAATTATCTTTTTCTGCTTTAGCATGATATCGCTGCCATTAGGACGAGCTAAGAGCTCACTTAAATTTTCAGGAATTATCTGCCAACGTAAACCGTATTTATCTTGGCACCAGCCACATTGCGATTCCGCTCCTTCTTTAGTGAAATAATCCCAGTAATGATCAATCTCCGCCTGATTGGCACAGGGAAGCACCAGGGAAATAGAATCATTAAAAGGATGATGTTCCTCGCTGGTGCACATCCAGGTATAGGGCTTATTCATTAACTGAATTTGCACCATTTCGCTTTTACCCTTTGGTCCATCGCCCAGGGGAGTAATGGACTCTACCTTAAGGTCGTATTTAAATACCGCTTTATAATAATCTACAATACTTTGCATTCCGCCCTCATCACTCTGAAACCAAAGGCTGGGAATAATTATATCTGCCATCTTTATCTAAATTCTTGTACTAATCTAAGTTTTTTCACTTGCTCTTTACTGCTTACTAGCACAAGGTATATACCGCTTGGCTGTTTTAGCTGAAAGCTTAATTCCTGTGTACTAGAATAGCTGCGGTCTAGCACCTTTTGACCACGAGTATTAAATATTTGTAAATAGGGAAAAGGTCTTAAATGGATGTCGGAATTAATAGACGCGACCTCGCTTTTCCGGATTCGCTAGATCTATCCAAAAGACATGTACCGCTTCGGTCTCTTCAGCTACGCCATTATTGTTTTCATCCAAAACGGCATAAACGTACATATAGTCATTGGCCGCATCGTATTGAGAGCTTTTCACCGAATAGTTTTTAGGTACCAGTGCGGTTCTATTTTGACCATTTAAATCGAAAAGGTAAAAACGCCTTAAATCATCGGTATTCAAAAACTGATCCTTATTGGTGTTTTCATCGTAAACCGAAATCATGTAATAGTCGCGCCTAACCGGCATCCCGTTTAAGGTATCATTAGAATAGCTAGGATAGTACACGGTTTTAATTAAAATGGGTTCTTCAAAAAGGGCGGTACTTTCCTTGCTTTGGCTGTGGTGGTGTTCCACATTCACCAAATTATAGCCATACATCGCCTCAAAGCCCGGCATATAGTTATTATGCCAATTATTACTGTCATTTCTACCCGCACCGCTATAAGTTCTATGGAAAGAGTTACTGCCGGTGTAGTATCTAATTTTGCCTCTACTTTCTTTGGTGTTCAGCTTATAAATGGGCACCAAGCGGTGATTGGAGTAGCCTGTAATTAAAATGCCATTGGGTCGGCTAAGGAAAACCGTGGAATCATTAGCGGCAGCACTAAGATCCTTTTTACCATTTTCCTCGGGACTATTGCTATTTACATTAAAACCTTTCTTTTCATGACTGCCACAAGAGCTAAGCAATGCAAAAAGGGAGCAGACTAGGAGGAGTTTTTTCATGCCCTAAAGCTATTAAAATTGATTTTCACCACGTGGTATTGCCTTCAGCTTAGCGCTGCTAGTTCCTGCTTAAGGTTAAAGCGGGCATCTTGTTCATATAGATTGTAGAAGACTTCGGTTTTAAAAATGGCTTCTTGTTCTAAAAAGTGTCGCAATACCTTTTTTCTTCCCTTACGGTAGATGAAATTCGGGTAAATCTGGTATTCCTTGCGCACCTTGGCACAGTACTCTTGATATTCTTCGCGCGTTCCGGCCAAAACTGAGAGGTCGAAGTCGAGCAGGAAATTGCAATCCGGATCCCCTTGCGCCTCATGGTTTTTAGTGGCTATAATTTGCTGATAAACCTTTTCGGTTTTCGCTATATCTAGGCCCAATTCTCTTAATCGCGATTTGGCTAACTGGGCGCTCCTCAATTCATTATCCTTGCTGCTAGACTGATGAACGATATCATGGTAAAAGATGCTGAAGAGGAGTACATCAAGATCCTTTAATTCTGATTTATACTGCAAGGCTAAATCAGTCATGGCTTGCACATGCTTTAAACTATGGTAGTGCCGCGAAGGATGGGTATAGGCCGCTTTTAGTTCATTCCAAAGGGAGGCAACCAATTCATGGTCCTCCGTATATTTTCTGCAGAGCTCAGTCCAGAGGCGCTCCAGCAGTTTGGTCTCCATAATATTCCGTTTTTAAAAGTTTTCCGCGCTTATAATATTCTGTTTTCCAAACCTGATTTAGCGGATCATAATAATGCCAAGGTCCATCTTTATGTCCCCGGTAATAGTTGCCCTCCGCCATTTTTTGTCCGATCTTATACACGCTATTGGTTTCAGAATAGTCTAAAAAATAGTTTACCCAAGGTCCATGCTTTCGACCCAGAGAATCGACCTTTTTCTTAGTGGCATCTACACAATAGGTATTTCCTAAGCTATCGCTGATGAGCATAAAGCCCGTTTTAAAATCGATAATCGGGGGATCGGCAATTAGACTGTTATCAGCCTTTAAGTTGATTAGCAGATTGCTATCTGCCGAAAGGCTTAAGGACAATTTTTTGGAGTGAAAACCGACATACTGCACCTGAAGAGAGTATGCTCCTGGATTTAGACTATCCATATTAAAGAGGCCATTAAAATCCGTGTGAACACCTTTTTGGAACTCACCATTTTGTATTAAAACATTCGCGAAGGGAAGAGAGTCCCCAGAAAGGGAATCTCTAATTGTTCCGCTTAGTTTATAGGGCTGCGCCAGTGTAACTTGACTAATTAGCAAAAGGGCGAACAGCTGGAATCTCATTCTTTAAAACTAGAATGGGAAGGTATAAAATCTATAAGGGGCTAAGGGTATTAAGCGCTTAAAAAGCCTAACTGTTTGGTAACGGTAATTCGGTCGAATACTTGATGGTGACCGCTAATTAAGCCATCTTTAAAATAGTATACCGTATTGCCGGTGGTGCGAATTCTTTTGCCCGTAGCGGGGAAATCACCAATAGGGCCGAGGTTGGTGCCAGTTAATATCCAATCTACAATTACACGATCTTCAAGCTCTTGGCAGGAGGTAACTTCGAAATGCATATCTGGGAAGGAATCGAAAGAATAATGCAGGCGCTCGATAAATTCTGCGGGATTGATGGTTTTGCCTTCCCAAGGATCACCGGCATCTAGTTCGATATGATATTTAGGGTGAACGTAAGTTTGGATTTTATTGAAGCGCTTTTCGTTCCAAACTTCTTGCAGAAAATTGCGTAGGAACTGCTCCTTATTTAGTGATATGGACATTAGTAGAGGTTTTGCTGTTTTTTTGAAAGGTGCGGCAATTTAGCGGCTGGACTGTGCTTTAAAGATTAAAATTTTCTTAAAGCTCCGTGAAGTTTTTAACAGGGGGTGGGTCTAAGACGCTAGACTCGACATTTGGCCTAAAACAGTCAACTCTAACTAGCTATGGATTTGATAATCTTTAGCAGAATAGAAGGAGCACCGGCCTAAAGTCCTTTCATTCTTTTTTCCGTGTTCCAAAATAGAGCAAAGTCACAGAGCCTCCGTAATAGACCCTTACCATAAACCATCACTATGAGCAAGTAACAGCACTCCACCAGAATCTAGTCTAAAAGTTAGCGCAGCGAACGTACTAAGTACTAACTACTAAAAGTGAACGAAGTGAGCGTACTAAATACTTTATTACTGTAATACTTGAAGGTCGGCATTGGAAATATGCAAACGCATGATCCAGATTTTAGAACCATTAGGATTAAACTCAATTTTATCGAGAACTCCACCACAGCGCGTGATTTTACCATTCAATCTTTCCGCTTCAAGCGCAGTATCAAAATGAAAGTTTTCGAAAAAGTAAATGCTTGTTCCCGCTTCATTGGTGCTAGTGGTGCGACATTCGGTGCCTGCCTCCGAAGGGTAAAACACATTGGTATTGTTCTGCAAGCGAGAAGTATCGGCCGAGCTGGGGTGGGCTGCCATGCGAATTAATTTACCTTCTAATTTGGAGCTATGCACTTTAAGTTCATCATAGTCCATTTTCCCATCTGCAATAAGCGCCGCCCCGCTGTATAAAAAGCCATAGCGCACAATGCCCATGATATAAGAAGAGTCCTGCTCAAAACGAGTTAGTAAATCCAACGCGGTTTTATGGGCATCTTTATACTCCTTTTCCTCCAATTGGGTGAATAAGGGTAAAACATCCGCCCGTGAAATCTGGGCGGCCAGCTGAAAGTTAATCACCAATAAGGGAATTAAGAAGAGCAGTTTTTTCATTTTTTCGCTTTGGCGGTAAAATTAGAATTTATGTTGGGCAATGCTAGAAATTCCAATTGATAAAAGGGCTTTGGCGGTTTAAGTCGACTTATTCAAAACCTCTTCAATCGCTTCACTCACTTCTGCGGCCCGATCTACAATCATAAAATGTCCGCCTTGCGGGATAAGGTAGTCTGCTTTTTGCTGATCAATGGCCATCATTTTATCGCTACTGCCATGGATGCGCACTAATTGTGGTGGAACATCCTGATTCTTCCAATTGCATAATTCAATCATGGCCCATTTGGCAAAATCGCGGTCGGTATCGTCCAATATACCTTTCATCAGTTTACTTTGGGCCGTATCAAATAAATACAAGGCTACCAACAGAGGGGGAACGAATAGGGCTTTGGGGATAAAGCTTAATAGCCGCAATCGGCCAGCCCATATATAAAACCAGGGTAATTCTTTCGCAGTGGCTGCCGAGGAAATAAGGATAGTTTTTTCCGGTTTCAGGTATTTATTCATTTCACTGGCGACCATTCCACCAAAGCTGAGTCCCATTAAAATAAAGGGCTCAGAAGTATCAATCTTAGCACACATGCGTTGGGCATAATGGGGAAGATCTTCATCTGGTTCAGGCTCTAACCAGTGTAAAGGAATAAGCTTTACGGGTAAGCTTAAATATTTAAATACTCTTTGGTCGGCTCCCAAGCCACTAATGGCATAGATGTTCATGGGCTTAAGCTAGGGATTTTTTGGGTTTTTAACCGAAACAATCCCGTCATTTCCCCAATGGGATAAGCTCTGAACGGAAAGGAGTAGCTATGGACTAAAGCAATTGTGAAGGACTATCTTAATCCTCCAACAAACTCACATTCTCAGTAATGGTTAATCCATAACCGGTAATGCCCACCCTTTTAATGGGATTATTGGTTAATAGCTTCACCTTGCTAATTCCCAATTGATGTAGAATTTGAGCCCCAATCCCGAAATCACGGGCATCTTGCTTAAAGCTTACCGGTCGACTTTGATCGCCGTTTTCACGGGATTCCCGATAAGTGCGAATACGATCTAATAATCGTCCCGACATGCTTTCTTGGTTCATATAAACCACGGCACCACGACCTTCTTCGGCTACTTTTTTCAAAGCAAGGTCTAATTGCTGTCCACTGTCGCCAGTAAGAATTTCGAAGATGTCGTGGGCAACACTGGCGCTGTGCATTCGCACTAAAACCGATTCACTACGATTCCAATCGCCTTGGGTTAAAGCAATGTGAATTTGATCGTTAGTCGTTTGGCGGAAGGCCCGTAAACGGAAGGGACCATATTCGGTTTTTAGCTCAAAGTCTTCTTCTAAATGAATTAAGCTTTCCGCTTCCATGCGGTAAGCCACCAAGTCTTCGATACTTATCAATTTAAGATCATGCTTATCGGCAATTTTCCGAAGCTCTGGCAAGCGCGCCATGGTTCCATCTTCGTTCATGATTTCTACAATCACTCCCGCAGGGGCTTTCCCGGCTAAACGGGCCAGGTCGATCGCCGCTTCGGTATGACCAGTACGACGTAAAACCCCACCAGGCTTGGCGATTAATGGGAAGATATGTCCAGGGCGATTTAAATCACGAGCCTTGGTATTTGGGTCCACTAAAGCTTTTACGGTTTTAGCACGGTCGGAGGCCGAGATACCGGTGGTAACTCCATTTCCCAAAAGATCTACCGATACGGTAAACTGGGTATGCATGGGGTCGGTATTATGGCGAACCATAGGCTCTAATTCCAATTCCTCGCAACGCTCCTCAATCATGGGGGTACAAATCAACCCTCGACCTTCCTTGGTCATGAAGTTGATCATTTCGGGAGTCACCATTTCGGCGGCGGCCACGAAGTCTCCTTCGTTCTCACGATCTTCATCGTCCACCACAATTACCACCTTTCCGGCACGGATATCGGCAATGGCTTCATCTATAGTATCTAGCTTAAGTCTGTTTTCTTTGGGTAGGCTGCCAGGCATTTGTCTTTATTCCTTTAATATAGTTCAAGAACCCTTCCATCAAGGCAAGGTTCATGTTGATGAAATGTGCAGGGTATTGTAACCATCCTGCTTTTTGCTTTTGCGAAAGTAAGATTCCATAGAGTCCCATCCCGATAAAGGCCATATACATTCCCGCCGCTAAGCCATAGAACCAATGTTCCATAATAAGCTGTGGTGCGCTAATAAGCAGGGTGAGTAAGAAAAATGGACTTAACCATCGCATTACTTTATGGGCCAAAAACATTAGGCCCTTCGGCCAGAAGCGACGCAATAAAAAAGCACGGTAAAATTTTAAGTTTTGATAATTCCCAATGCTAATGCGCACCTTACGGCGATATTCCTCTACGGGAGATACGCTAACATCTTCCCAAACACGGGCTTCGGGTTTCCATAAAATCTTCCAACCCTTGTTTAAAACATGGAGGGTGGTAAAGAAGTCCTCCATATAGAAGAGGGGCGGAATTTCGGGGAAAAGCTCCCGGCGAATGAGGTAGCATCCTCCTTCTAATCCTAAAGGGGCAGCGGCTAGCAATGCTTCGGCAGCTTTAATTCTATTTTCTAGTTTAAGATAGGTGTCTTCCTGTCCACTAATTCCCTTCTTTTCGAACTTTCCGTAGTGAATATCCGCGCCCACTGCCCCTACCTTTTCTTGGGAGTGCATATGGCGAACCATGAGCTTTAGGGTATCCTTTTCGAAGATGATATTAGCATCGGTGAGTAATAAAAGCTCCGAATCGCCTTCTTCCCGTAGGAAGTTTAAAATCTGACTTTTCCCCGATCTGCGACGAAAGAGGTAAGGCTGGAAGCGATCGTCCTGCTCATGCCATTTTTTTAGAATGTCGTTGGTTTTATCGGTACTGGCATCCGATCCAATTCTAAAACCAAGCTTTTCTTTAGGATAATCGAGATTGGCTAGGGATTGTAGTTTTTCTTCTAAAACTGCCTCTTCATTAAAAGCGGCGAATACAATATCCACGTTTGGCCAATCGATGTCTTCTGGATCGGGCTTTTGCCTTTTCAGCTTTTCTAAAAAAAGGATAATAATAGGGTAGAAGAAATAGGGGGTAAATACCACCACTATACTTATCCAAAAAACATATTGCCAAAAGGTGATCATTTCGTCACTTAGATTAAGGTCTGGTAAAAGCTCAAAAGATCTTTTCCTAAACGACGATTGTCGAAGTGATCTTCAAAGAATTTACGGGCCTTCATTTGCATCTCTTTACGGGCTTCTTTCCCGTCGAGCAAATATACCACGGCTGCGGCAAAGCCTTCCTTATCATCGGCTAATATTCCTTCTTGATAGTTTTCGATGGGTATTCCTTCGGCGCCAATATTGGTACTTACCGTTGGCATGCCCCAGGCTAAAAGCTCTAAAAGCTTGATCCGCATGCCACTACCAGCTAAAAGGGGCACTATGGCAATTCGGCCATGGGCCAGAAAATCGCGGGCATTCTCCACCACGGGGTAAAGCCATAAGTTGTTACTTCTTAGCTCTAGGAACTCTTTTGGCATATCTCGGCCACCAAATCCGAGGGTGGTTTCCGGCCGCGCTTCTAAAATTAGGGGCCAAACTTCTTTTAGAAACCATTCAGCCCCCTGTCTATTGGGGAGCCAATCTAAACTGGCGAGATGTACTATATCATATTTGGCTTCGAAGCCGCTGATAGGTGGATTATCTTCTGGCGAAAGCCCACAGGCACTAACGCTGCTTAGGCTTTTGCCACCCCATTCACGGTAAAGTCGCTGATCTTCGGGGGTGATAAACACATTAGCATCTACGGCCTCGAGACTTTTCTTTTCAAAGCGCTCCAGTCTTTGCACCTGAATTTTAAGATAAGCTCGTTTAATTGGATTTTGCTCGTGTGCGATATGCCTTTGCCAAATGCGGTACTCAATATTATGGGCCCGCAGTACTACTGCCGCTTGGGAGTGTTTGCGAATGATATCCAGGTAAACTGCCATGGTTAGGCCCTCGAGCTGAATAATATCAAACTTAATTTCCTGCAATAGTTTTTTTAGTCGCTGACTAAGCTTTGCTTGTAAAAAGCGCGATACATGGTAAGCTTTACCATCGAGCAAGTTTAAAAAAGCGTCAATTGCCTTAAGGTCGGTATCCACATTAAAATACTCTAAAACCACATTGTCGGGCTTATGCTTTTCGATTTCTTGGGCTTGGCGATGATGCTTTTTGGTGTTTAAAGCCAGCAGGTGGACCTGCGCATTATTAAGCCTTAAAGCTTCCACCATGGAACGCATGGCTATACTGCTGCCATCAGTAGCGGGGTAGGGAACTTTATTACAGAGGATTAATACTTTCAAGGGCTTTGCTTCTTGAAACGACCTTCGAAAAACTTATATATTTTTTGAAAGGGCTTCATGTATAATTCCATATTAAAGATAACGGAATCGGTGGCCGATTTATAGGTGAGCCATAAACCAATCGGTAGTAAAATTAAATTGGCGGTCCACATCGCTTCAAAGGGCGTCCAAAGCATAAAACGACCCAGTTTTTCGAAGCTGAAATTGGTAACGTGGTGCACAATAAAGATAAAAACACTCACCACTACGGGCATCCCCATGCCACCTTTACGGATAATTGCTCCCAATGGGGCACCAATAAAAAAGAGTACAATTACCGAGAAGGAAGAGGAGAATTTCTTTTGCCACTCTAAAACATGTCGAGTAATTACAATTTTCCGCCAATTATACTGTGCACTGGCATTGGTAAAGTAGGCGCGGTTCCCGCGTACAATTCGCAAGCTGTTTTGTAATATTCGACTACGTTCAGTTTTATCAAAATTGTCAATTAGATTCTCATCCAAGCGGGCCAGGGCAGCGGCGGTATCCAATTCTATTTTTTCAATATTATCGGGACTTTCAGGCGTCTGATATAATTCTCTTTCGCCGTAGCGATCAATCATTTGCTGGGCAAATTCGTTTTGTAAGGTGGTGAGGTTTTCCTGTAAACTATCCACCACTTCATTAAGCTGAATAACACTCAGCATATCGTATTCCTTACGACCGGTTTTCCTTAAATCATCACCTTGGAAATCACTGAGGTTAAAACGAATGAGGCTTTCCCGGAAGTCGGAACGAATAAAGGGTTTATTATCTCGATCCTTACGTTTTTTAGGGACCATATCCTCATAGCTATGGCCATCGTAAAGGGTGATTTCTAAAAATTGCTCATCGTCGGTAACCTTCATTTTGCCGCTATCGGCGATAATCACCTTCATATTCCCATTATTTTGGGTATGATCGTAAATCAAAATTTCATCAAGTAAATTTTGATCGGGACCATATTTATCCGCTACCTTAATAGAGTAGCCATCGATACCGGTATAAAAAATGCCCGGCCTAATACTAAGAGCGGGCTTTTTATTGGAAATATTTCGACGCAAGTTTTCACTGTGAAGGTTGGCAATCGGAATAACATAATTGGAAAAAAGAAAGGCGGCACAAGCTAAAACGAGTACAAATCCAAAGAGGGGGCGCATTACTCGCACTAGGCTAAGGCCAGAAGATTTTAGGGCGGCCATTTCATAATTCTCGCCTAGGGTACCTAAAACCATTATGGAGCTGAGCAGCACCGCTAGGGGTAAGGCCATGGGCACTAAAGTGGCTGAGGTATAAAAAAGAAGTTCCGCAATGTAGTACCACTCCACACCTCTACCCACCAAATCGTCAATGTACTTCCATACAAACTGCATAAGCAGGAAGAGTACCATCACAAAGAAGGTGATGAGGAAAGGCCGGAAAAAGGACTTTAATACAAAGCGGTCGAGGATTTTCATTTACTCGGAAATGTAGTAGCCGGGATAGTCTTTTTTATCAAAAACGAAATAGTCGGCAGGCCATTTAGCATCTTTAGTTAGCTTGTTTACAACCAAGGTGGTAAGGGTTCCATTTAATCCCCAT
>CATMQD010000062.1 GCA_950073045.1 uncultured Flavobacteriales bacterium
CTCGAACCTTAGATGAGCTAGTAAGCGACCGCATGGGAATTATCACATATGCGGGCCGGGCTTATCCTCAATTGCCGATTACCACGGATTATAGCGCTGCACGGCTGTTTTTAAAAAACATCAACACCAGACTTATCCCTTCTCAAGGGACCGCAATTGGCGACGCCATCGATCTTGCTAGTCGCTATTTTGATGATGAGGATCAGAAAAACCGACTTCTTGTAATCATCTCTGATGGTGAAGACCATTCCAGTGGTATCGATGAAGCCATCTCCAAGGCATTGGAAAATAATATTAAGATTTTAACCATTGGAATAGGTACAGAGCGCGGTGGACCAATACCCTTAAAACGCAGAGGCACCGTTATTGGCTATAAGAAGGATGAGAACGGTGAGGTAGTAATTACTAAGTTAGATGAAGACTTACTGAAAGATATTGCCAGCGATGGTGACGGAAAATACGTCCTTGGAAACTCAACCAATAGCGCTGTAGACTTTATCATGAATGAAATGGCCAATATGGAGAAAAAGCAATTTGAAGATGCATTGTTTGCAGATTATAAAGATCAATTCCAGTGGTTGTTGGCTCCTGCCCTTCTCTTGCTTATCCTCGACATCTTTATATTGGAACGTAAAACTCAGTGGTTCAAGAATTTAAATCTATTTGCACGTCATGAAGAAAATTAATTTCCTCTTTTTACTTCTTCTGATGGCTTTTGGATCTCAAGCCCAAGAAGCACGTAAAAAAGTTAAAGAAGGCAATAAAGCTTATGAAGAAGGCGCCTTTGACCAAGCAGAGATAAACTACCGCGAAGCCGTATCCAAGGCCAAGGATCTCGACAAAACTACTAGTCAGTTTAATTTGGGCGATGCCCTTTATAAGCAAGAACGTTGGAGTGAAGCTAAATCTGCCTTTGAAGAAAGTTTAGCTAAGACTGAAGACCCTGATTTAAAATCGGATATCTACCACAACCTGGGTAATGTTCACATGCAAGAACAGAATTTAGAAGAGGCCATTAAAGCCTATAAAAACGCCCTTAAATACGATCCTCAGGATGAAGAAACGCGAATTAATCTAGCCCAAGCTTTAAGTCAGCAAAAAAAGCAAGAGCAGCAGCAAAAAAACCAAAACAAGGAAGACCAAAAAGATCAACAGGATCAGCAGGATCAGCAAAACAAAGGCGATCAGCAAGAGGACCAGGAAGAGCAGAATCAGAATCAGGATCAGAATCAGGACAATTCCCAGTCAGAGGACCAAAAAAACCAATCTGATCAACAAGATTCTGAGCAAAAGAATAATCAAGAAGAGCAGGGATCAAAGGGTAAAAATCAAAATAAGGAGCAGGAAGCTGAGCGCCAAAAAACGGAGATGAAGCGCAAGAATATTGAACGTTTACTAGAAGCTCTCAGCCGACAAGAAGAGGCGACCCAAGAAAAAGTTCAGCGCAAGAAAATGAAGTCTAAACCTTCTAACAGCTCAAAAGATTGGTAATGAAGTCCTGGATTTATGCCATCTTATTTTGCTTTTCGGCCCAATTTCTAACGGCCCAAGTGAAGTTCCAAACTAAAGTGAGCCAAAAGGAAGTGCAGATTGGCCAGCGCTTTCGGGTAGAGTTTGTTTTAAATCAAGAAGGTAGTGGCTTTATTCCACCGAGTTTTGATGGTTTCCAAGTTTTACGTGGTCCAGAATATGGCGTAAGTACCTCTTTAAGCAATACAGGAAGAACCTTTGAACTAAGCTATTCCTATATCCTAAGCGCTAAAGAACTTGGGGAGTTTAAAATCGAGCCCGCCACCATAAAAGTAAAAGGAGAAATTTACCGCACTGAACCAGTTAACATTAAGGTTCGTAAGCAAAGAAGCAAGGCCCAGTCTCGGAATCAAGAGCTCGTTTTTCTCGAAGCGATTGTAAGTAAGCGAAATGTTTATCAAGGTGAACCTATCTATGGTAAATACCGACTCTATTACCGCACCACATACAACGGACTTTCTATAGTTAAACAACCAGATTTTCAGGGGTTTTTCTATTCCAAGCCCCAAGAGAACTCTCTTAAAATCGGGCGAGAGGTATTAGATGGACAAGAATATGCCTACCGAGGTCTTGATGAATTGGTGATCATTCCTTCTAAACCCGGAACTTTTAAACCAGGAGAGCTTGAGATAAGCACCTCCGTTCTATACCGCACTGGCGGAAGAAATGTTTTTGGTCAACCGAACACTGCCTTGCGCGAACTGAAAACTTCCGTAGATTTTCCAAGCATAAATGTGAAACCCCTTCCTAGCAAAGGTCGTCCCCAGAACTTTAGCGGTGCGGTTGGGAATTTCAAAATGGATGTGGACCTCAGTGCAACCGAGGTAAATATAGATGGCAGCATCAGCCTAAAAATTCGGATCGAAGGCAATGGCAATATTGAGCTTTGCGATTTACCTAAAATTGAATTCCCAAGTGCTTTTGAAGTTTTTGATCCGGAGATTAAAGAGCGTAGCGCGGTTGGGCCTTATGGGATGCGCGGCTACAAGGAGATTGAATATCTTTTAGTACCAAGATATAGTGGTTCCTATAAATTAGAGCCCATCCAATTCAGCTACTTCGATCCTAAAAAGGAAAAATACTTCCGACTTGAAAGTGAGGCCTATGAAATCAACATTAAAGGCGGACCCCAACAGGCCCAATCGGGAAATAGCAAAACTCCTTCCGGTGAGGTTAGTGAGGCCGTAGACTTCATCAATAAGGATATTCTCTTTATAAAAACCACTAACAGCACTTGGAAAAAGCAAGGTCATCAATTTTTAGCTTCTTCTGCATTCTGGCTGATTTTAGCGGCACTGGTGTTAATTGCCCTTGGTTTAATTGCATGGTGGCTGCGTAATAGAACAGAGCTTAAAAATCGCGATAGCTTAAGGGTACAACGCGCTGGAAAATTGGCCCAGAAGAAATTACGGAAAGCCCAAAAAGCACTTAAAGATGGGGATGCGGAAGCCTTTTACCAAGAGCTGGAAACCGCACTCTATGGATTCTTTAGCGATAAATGGAATGTGGGCACAAGTGCCATTAATAAAGATTACCTGCAAGAACAATTAAAACGCTCGGGGGCAGAAGAGCCACAAATTAAATCCATACTGCAACTGTTGGAGAAATCCGAAATGGCGCGTTATACCGGTTTAAAGATTGATGCCGCCCAACAGGACTTCGAATTAGCCACCCGTTTACTCACCGAAATTGACAAGCACCTATGAAAAAGCTATTGATTTTATGGAGTATCATTTTAGGGTCTGTCAACCTTTCTGCCTCCAACGTATTATTTGATCAGGCTAATAAAGCTTATCAAGCGGGTGATTATATGAAAGCCCAAGAGCTTTATGACAGCATCGAGAAGAGTGGCTTGGAAAGCGCCGAGCTTTATTACAATTTGGGCAATGCGCATTATCAAAATGGTGCGCTAGCAAAAGCCATTCTCAATTATGAAAAAGCTTTAATCCGCGCTCCTCATGATGAAGACATCCAACATAATTTAAAACTGGCTCAAAGTAAAAGGGTAGATCGTTTTGAGGCGATGCCCGAAAATTTATTCAAGGCCTTCCGAATGGGTACACTTAGGCTTTTTAGTCCCGATAATTGGGCACGTTTAAGCCTCGCCTTCCTTGCATTGGCTGTGGTCGGTTTAGCCCTTTATTTGTTTAGCGCCTATGGGCGGATGGGATTCATTAGCCTACTTGGTGGTTTCATTTTAAGCCTATTTAGCCTTGTTATGGCTTTTAGCCATCAGCAGTTTCAAAAAGAGCATCCGCAAATGATTGTAATGAGCGACTCTGCTTATGTAAAAAGCGGCCCAGGCGAAGATGCGGAAGACTTATTCATTCTCCATGCCGGTACCAAGGTGGATCAAGTAGATCAATTTGAAACTTGGGTAAAATTGCGTCTAATCGACGGTAAAATCGGCTGGTTACCACAAGAGGATTTAGAGACCATTAATTAAATCCCAGGCACCGAAATTCCACGTAAGTTTCGATACAGCTCCAAGGCATAATTATCGGTCATGCCACTTACAAAGTCCAAAATACACATCACTTTGGCATAAGGGCTGGCATTGTTTTCAAATTGAAACTGATTAGGAATAAGTCCTAATACCTTTTGATGTCGTTTTTGCCTTTTAGTCGGATCCAATAAAGCCGCTTCCACAAAATCTTCGATCAAGCCACTCATAATTTTAAAGCCCGCTAGTTCAATTTTCATCACACTATCGTGATTGTAGATTCGCCCTATCGATTTCTTTTCAATCCTACTAAGGGCATTACTAAACTGACTTAAACTATCTAAAAGGGAGCTCTTAAATTCACCATTAAGAATTACATCTCTCTGAGCAATAAATGCATCTGCGCAAGCGCGAACGAGAGTATTAATAACCTTAGCCCGTAAATAGGCTACCGATTCATTTTTATCCTCTCTCAGGTTTTCAAGGTTACGGCGTAGGCGATTAATATCCGTGCTTTCGTCCTGCTCCAAAATTTGCATGAAATCCTCCTTCACCTCATCGAAAGTTAGGATTCCTAAACGGTGGGCGTCTTCATAATCGATAATGCTGTAGCAGATATCATCTGCGGCTTCTACTAAGTACACAAAGGGGTGTCTACGATAAGCGATGGGTTCGGTACTATCCAAGGCCATTGGGAATTCCTTTACAATCGCTTCAAATACCGGACGCTCCTCTTGAAAAAAGCCATACTTACTGCGATGCTTGCCTTTCGACTTATCGCGAGCTAAACTCTCACATGGATATTTCAATATGCTGGCTAGGCTGGTATAAGTCATTTGCAAGCCTCCGGCTAAGCGCCCATTAAACTGACGACTTAAAAGCCGTAGGGCATTTGCATTACCCTCAAAATTTGTTAGGTCTTCCCATTCACCAGCACTAAAGGCAGCTCGAAAACCTTGATCATTTTCTCGGTCTAAAAAGTATTTTGAAATTGCCTCTTCGCCAGAATGCCCAAAAGCGGGGTTCCCTAAATCATGCGCCAAGCAAGCTGCAGAAACCACCGACTTTAACTGGTTGAGGTAAAAATCTTGAGATTTTGGATCTTCTTTTAGTTCTGGAAAATCAGCCAAAGCTTCGCCCACAATCATTCCTAAGGAACGGCCCACACTAACCACTTCTAATGAATGGGTTAAACGATTGTGCACAAATACCCGCTCGGGCAGCGGAAACACTTGGGTTTTATTCTGTAATCGCCGAAAGGCAGAGGAGAATATAATTCGGTCGTAATCTCGTTCATATACCGAACGCGCATCTGCCGGCAGGCGATCGTCGCCATAGCGCTTCGGACTGTAACAGTTTTTCCAAGTCAATTCCATGCGCTAAAGGTCGGGAGCTTTTCTAAATGTGCAATTTTTTAGCGGTGGTGAATGAAGATCTGAAAATGCTTCATAGCTTTGAGTAATTCTCGATTATGAAGAAATACCAGACTCTTTACGTTGCTGCTTCCAAACAACATGTTGGAAAAACCACCTCCACCCTAGGCCTTGCCTATTGCTTGCAGAGGTTAGGAATAGACATTGGTTATTGCAAACCGGTGGGTCAACAGTTTGTGGATCTCAATGACCTTAAGGTAGATAAGGACACCATTTTATTCTCGGACCTCATTCAGTTTGATCTTCGTCCGGATATCCATAGCCCAGTAATTTTGGGTTCTGGCGCCACTACCGAATTTATCGATCACCCCGAAGATTTCAATTACGAGGAGCGTATAATGAACGCTAAACGTGAACTGGAAAGTCGAAAAGAGCTTACCATTCACGAAGGAACCGGACATCCGGGGGTGGGAAGTGTAGTAAATCTTAGCAATGCCAAGGTTGCTCGCATGCTCGATGCCCAAGTGATTTTTATTGCCGAGGGCGGAGTAGGATCCACCATTGATATGATCAATATGTGCCTTTCCCTTTTCCGGGAGGAGGGTGTAGAAATATTAGGGGTAATTGTAAATAAGGTCCGCGAGGAGAAAATTGATAAGATTAAGCCCTATATCGAGAAATGGCTCGAGGGTCAAGGAATTCCCCTTTTGGGGATGGTGCCTTACGATCGCACCTTAGCTTGGCCGGTGATGTCTACCGTTTGCCGCGCTATAAAAGGAGTAGTTCGCTCTAATGCCCATATGCTAAAAAATAAAGTAGCCGATGTGATTGCCGGAACTTTATTAGATCGCACCAAATTAGAGAAGCGTAATAATCTACTCTTAGTAGTTGGCGCCCACCGTATTGACGAAACGATTAAGAAGATTTTAGATATTATTGAAGAATCGGAGGTGGAAGAATGGCCATTAAGTGGAATTGTACTTTGTGGTAAGGAAGAGGTAAACGCCGAAACCCAAAGGATTATCGATCATTATGAAACCCCTTTGGTTTATTCTGATCTTGATACTTATGGGGTGGTATTAAAAGTTAGCCGTATAGAAGTGAAGATTAATCGTGATACTCCTTGGAAGATCAAACGCGCTATCGACCTGATTGAACAGAATGTAGATCTTGAATACATCAAAAAGAAAATCTCCTAAAGTTTAAGCAAAACATTTTTCTTCTATATTTGCCCTCCCAAAATTGGGGCATTAGCTCAGCTGGCTAGAGCGCTACACTGGCAGTGTAGAGGTCATCGGTTCGACTCCGATATGCTCCACTTAACAACCCCCAACTTTTTTGTTCTGGGGGTTTTTTGTTTTACAGGCATTAACCAACTGGCTAGAGCGCCCCGAAGGCTTTCGGGGAGGTCATCGGTTCGACTCCGATATGCTCCACTTTACAACCCCCAACTTTTTTGTTCTGGGGGTTTTTTGTTTTATAGGCATTAACCAACTGGCTAGAGCGCCCCGAAAGCATTCGGGGAGGTCATCGGTTCGACTCCGATATGCTCCACTTAACAACCCCCAATATTTTTTGTGATGGGTTTTTTTTTGATTAGAGGCATTTGGTTCTGTCGCAAAATAATCTGTCCAAATCCTATTCAAAATTATTACAGATATTTGGGCATGACCCTTAGATTTAAACTTCTGCTTTTAGCTCTTAGCTTCTGCTCCCCCTTTTGTGCAATGGCACAAAATGTAATTTGGAGCGAAGATTTCAGTAATGGTATCCCGAGTACTTGGTCGCAACAAGGTATTAGTGCCGCAGCTTTATGGGAGTACCGCGGACCAAATACTAATCCCAATAATGGCATTGGTACTCGCGGAGGCTTCTACAGCAGTAATATTCAGAACCCCATTCAAAGTAGCAGCCGCAATAATGGTTTTGTAATTTTCGATTCAGATTACCTTGATAATGCGGGCACTCAATCTGCAGGCATAGGAGCCGCTCCAGCTCCTCATTATGGTCATCTACAAACAGAATCCATTGACCTGAGTAATGAAGCATTAGTGGAACTCCGATTCGAGAGTAATTTCACCTTGCGCTATGCAGATGTGTTTATCCTATGTTCTCGTGATGGCGGACAAAGCTTTCCGGATACCATCCCTATCTCTCAGCTTCAATCAGGCATCTCTTCCCACAATAGTCTTGATACTATTCAGGTAAACCTTAGCCAATATATTGGCAACTGCCCTACAGCGGTAATTGCCTTTTTCTTTGAAGGTCGGATTCTTGGGTATAATGGCCTACAAGGCTCCTATTATTGGATGCTGGATGATGTGGAGTTATTAGAAGGACCTAAAAACAGCTTGGCTTTTTGTCCTCCCCAGGCCAATAAAGAAGCCCAGCAAATCACCATTATAAATAGACGTGGTAAAGAAACGCAGCTGCGAAATTTCCCTATTCGCTTTGCCCGAAAATTCATAGCTGCCGCTTCCGTGGTAAATAATGGTCAATACCCACAGCCTAATGTTCAGCTGCAAATTACCCTTAATCCCGTGGGCCTAAATCCACTTATTACTTTAAAATCGGCAAAAATCCCCATTCTCGCTCCAGGAGATACTTTAGGTTTCGACACCTTAAATATTCATCAAGATATCCCTTGGCATGAAACTGAGTACAGCATCGATTTTAAAATATTCAGCGATTCCATAAAAGGTCCCGACGCTCCGCATGAATCAATTTATCAGGCCTTTAAAATTAGTGAAGATCAATTAGGCCCCTGCCCGCGCACAAACCTGCCTTTGCAAAAGGTGAAATTGTATGATGGTGGCCCTAACTCAAAAAATGAATTTGCGGTATATTTTGATTTAAGCCAAGACGACTTCCAATTAAGTCAAGGCGGAAAAATAGCCCTCAAAGCGGCTAGGTTCCAAGTACAAGGCCCTGGGGGTGGCGCCGATAGCTTACGGATACGACTTTTTAAAGAAAGTGACTTCTCACCTAACAATGGCATAAACAGTGGCGCTACACCAGTTATTGAAGACACCATTCATTCCTACCCTTGGCTCTTTAAGCAGAAGCATATTATCGACACTGGTAAATATTGGCTTATCGCCGAGTATTTAGACATTCCTCCAAATGGACTGTATGCTTCTTATTCCGATTTTAAGCATGAAGGGCAAGTAAAGCCCTATTTTAAAAGTGGCTCAACTTGGTCGCAAAACTGGGGCACAAAGCCCGAATTAAGCGCGTTACCTATATACCTGATTACCGATGAAGATTCCTGCAGGAATTACAGTGTGAATCCAGGAGTATATTGTGATACAGGCCTTATTTACGTCCCAATTTTAAACCAATATGTAAATAATAGCGGTACCTTTTATGATTCGATCGTAAACGGAGCTTGCCCTACTTACATTCAATATTTGGTGACCATCAATCGCCCGCATGTAGATACTTTACATCGTAGTACCTGTGGTTATTTATATACCGGACCATCAGGTGAAACCTACGTGGGGCCAGGTCTCCACCGAGATCGAGTAGCTCTGCACGGACAAACTTGCGACAGCATTTACTTTATTAACCATACCGTTAATGGCGATTATCTGAGTAATCAAAAAGTTAGCTATTGTGGCTCCCACTATCGCCTACCTTGGGGGCAAAGGGTGAGTCAGAGTGGACTCTACCAACATATTGTTCCTGGTGCAAGCGGTTGCGATTCGGTATTCTTAATCGACCTCGACTTTACCTATGTAAATACCAATACTCAAGTTATTGCTGGTGGAACCGGTGCTCAGGCTCTTGCACCAAATAGCTTTTTTCAATGGGTAGATTGCGATCAAGGTTACAGCCCAATTCCAGGAGCGCAGCAAGCCACCTTCTATCCATACTATAATGGCAATTTCGCCGTGGTAGTAAATAATGGTATTTGTCGCGACACCAGCGACTGTATTTTACTTGCCACAAATTCATTGGGCCAGTTTCAAAACGAAATCATTCAAGTTTATCCCAATCCCAGCCAAGGTAGCTTTATTATTAAAGGCCTAAAATCGGCTCCAAACCAAAACTGGCAGATCTTGGATATGGGTGGCCGATTAATGACTGAAGGAAGCCTAAATGAAGAAACTGAAGTTTCAGTTTCGCTTGCTCCCGGTCTGTACCTCTTAAAAATCGAAAGTGGCGATCAAAGCCATTTTACTCGGATTCAAATCCGCGACTAGCTCCGCTCTCCAAAACAGTAAAATTTACACTAATGGTCAATTGCACCATTAGTCAACATTTCATTAAGATTTAACAGAGTTTTTCCCTTTGGTATTCTCATTTTATTAAAAGCTCTTTTGGTACAATTGACCAAAAGAACTACATTTGATAGCTTTATAAATGTTATAATAACATTACTGAAGACTCTCTACCAAGCGAACTATTTGATTTTGAACCAATTATCAAACTATGAAACAACTGTATTCCAAAGCGTTGCGAAGCCTAATCGGAGCAGCACTTTGTCTGTTTTCATTTGTGGCCTCCGCACAAAATGTGACTGTTAAAGGTCAGGTTACCGAAGCAGCGAATGGATTAAGCATTCCGGGTGTAAACATCAGCGTTAAAGGCACCCAAGTTGGTACCACTACCGACCTTGATGGAAACTACAGCATCGAAGTACCCAAAGGTCAATTTTTGGTTTTCTCCTTTGTGGGATTTGAAAACCAAGAATTTAAGGTAAATGAATCACGCACCCTCAATGTAAAAATGAAGGAAGAAGCATCGGTGCTTAATGAAATCGTGGTAGTGGGCTATGGCTCATCTACCAAAAAGGAAATAACTGGAGCAGCCGCGAAAGTAGATGGTGCCGAACTTAAAAAACTCAATGTATCTAGGGTTGATGCAGCTTTACAGGGTCAAGTTTCTGGGGTAACCATTAATACCAACTCCGGTTCTCCTGGGGGATCCAGTAGCATTCGTATTCGTGGTCTTTCTACTTTTGGCGATAATGATCCACTAATCTTAGTAGATGGAATTGTTTACGATTCTGAAGGCTTAAACGCCTTAAACCCTGCTGATATCGAATCTGTAAACGTATTAAAAGATGGTACCGCTGGTATCTATGGAGTACGGGCCGCGAATGGGGTAATCATTATTGAAACTAAAAAGGGAAAACTAAATTCTAAGCCTACTATAGAATTCAGTGGATTCTACGGAGTGCAAAGCACGGCCCGCCAGTTAAACCTTTTAAATGCTACCGAATATGCGGTAGTTAAAAATAATGCCTTCCTAAACGGAGGACAGCAACAGCCCTTTGCCAATACTGCTTTAGGAGAGGGAACAGATTGGCAGAGTGCTGTTTTTCAAAATGCACCTATCGAATCTTATAACATCAGCATTAATGGTGGTAATGCCAAAACCCGATATTCTATCGGTGGTTCCTATTATAATCAAGATGGGATTGTTGGTGGAAATAAGGCCAATTTCCGTCGTTACAACGCTCGATTCAATGTCTCTTTCGACATGGACGAGCGTTTTACTTTAAATAGTGTTTTACTCTATACCAACGAAGGGCGCAGCGCTTTAGCAGAGAACGGTATTGGCTCCGTGCTTTACAATACCATTAACGCCTATCCTACCGAGCCTATTCGGCAAGATAATGGCCGTTACAGCTACCTCGAATTAGTGAATGATATCATTAATCCACTAGCGCAAATGGAGAACACCTACAACCGTTCTAATGTGAACAAGTTTGTAGGTAAGGAAGAATTGGTTTTCACCATTAATGAAGACTTTACCTTAACCAACCGCTTTAACTATAATGTAGCTTTGGTAGACGGTAAAACCTTCTCGCCTTTAACTTGGTATGGTCCGGGTAAAGCGCAAAACACCGCTGCCAACGAAGACTTAGACGCTCCTCAAGTAGAAATTGCAGATAGCGTGTTCTTAGAGCGCGGTGCTAGTGTTTATGAAAACCGCGACACTTATGTAGATTTAACCTATGAGGGTTTCTTAAACTACAGTCACACCTTCTCTCAGGTTCATAAAGTAAAAAGCACCCTAGGGGTTTCGGTATTTAACCGTAGCGGAAACGGCTTGAACGCCACCGCATTTAACATCCCTAATAACTCGGTAGATTTCGCGGATATCTCAGCTAACCAAGCCGATGGTGGATTCCTAAACAATGCCGGTTCCTTCGAATTCGAAGAACGCCTATTATCCTCCTTCTTACGTGCCGAGTACTCTTACCGCAATCGTTATATGTTCTCTGCCATCGTTCGTCGTGATGGATCATCAAAATTTGGAGCCAATAATCGTTGGGGTATTTTCCCAGCCTTCTCTGGAGCTTGGGTATTTAGCGATGAAGTATTCTGGGAAGGCCTTAACCTCGATTGGGTTGACTTCGGTAAGCTGCGTGCCTCTTATGGTATCTCTGGTAATGACCAAATTCCAAACTTCGCTTACTTACCACTCCTTAACGGTGAAGGCGTTTACGTTATCGACGATATTATTACCAGCGGTGTAGCAATTGGCCGTGGTGCTAATCCCGATTTAAAATGGGAAACCACCCATCAGTTTAATATCGGTTTAGACTTCAACTTCTTAAAGGACTTCAATTTCACCTTTAACTACTTTATCAAAAACACCAATGATCTCCTTTTCCAGCCTGATGTATCAGCTGTTCTTGGAACCTATGGTGCAGGTGGCTTCCCTCCTTATGTAAATGCCGGTGACGTTTCTAACCGCGGTATGGAATTCGAAATTGGTTACCACAGCAATCCACAAAACAACTGGGTGTTTAATGCCAATGCCAATATCACCACCATAACTAATGAGGTGGTTCGGGTTCCTGATGGGGTGGACTTTATCCCCGGAGCCGGTTTCGGTGTAGGTGGTGTAGTAGCCACTCGTTTCGAAGTTGGCCAACCAATTGGATACTATATCGGCTATGAAACCGATGGTATTTACCAAACTCAAGCCGAAATCGACAATGCCCCTGTTAGTCAGGCTGGAGCCCAAGTAGGTGACCTCCGCTTTGTAGATCAAAATGGGGATGGGGTAATCAACTTTAGCGATGACTCGGATAAAGTGAAAATTGGTTCGCCAATTCCAGATTTCACTATTGGGTTCAACTTTAATGTTCGTTACAAAAACTTCGATGTTTCCGGTAATATCTACGCCGCTTTAGGCCAGGAAATCATCCGTAACTACGAACGTCAGCAACCTTATGCCAACCAATTAAGCTATGTACTAAACCGCTGGACAGGCGCGGGATCTACCGATGTATATCCACGAGTTACCACCGGTGCTACACGTAACAATGTATTCTCCGATTACTATGTAGAAGATGGATCATTCTTACGATTGAGAAACATTCAAATTGGCTATACGCTTCCAGAAAAATGGCTGAAAAATGCTCGGGTAGAGTCCTTACGCATCTACCTAAGTGCCAACAACCTCTATACCCTTACCAATTACCGAGGCTATGATCCAGATATCGGAAACTTTGGTGGTGTATTAGCCGCTGGTGTTGATTATGGTTTCTACCCACAAGCACAGACTATTATGGGTGGTTTTAATCTTAAATTTTAAAAGGAATTTATCATGAAAGCATCTAAATTAACCCTTGTACTTTTCGCCTTCCTGATCTCCTTAAGCTCTTGTGAGAAATACCTAGAGGTAGATCCAGCTTATTCTTTAGGCGCAGACAATTACTTTAATACCGAACAAGATTATGAGTTAGCCCTTATTGGTGCTTACGATCTCTTGCAAGGATCTTATATCACCCAGTGGGTAGGCGAAATCGCTTCTGATAATTCCATTGCTGGTGGCGAGTCGGTTACCGATACCGAGGGATTACACCAAATTGATGAGATGACCCATGATGGGGTAAACAATGAGCTCCGCAGTGTAATGCGCTTTAATTACGCTGGTGTTTCCCGTTGTAACTATATCATGGAAAACAAGGATAAAACCGATTTCGATGGTAAAGAGATAATCCTTGGTGAAACACGCTTTTTAAGAGCCTACTATTACTTTGAGCTAGTACGCTATTTCGGCGGGGTTCCTTTAGTTATTGACCGCAGTATCGGCTCTGAAGAAGTTACTACTATCGATAGAGCAAGCCGTGGCGAAGTATATGCGCAAATCGAAAGCGATTTGCAATATGCCGTTAACAATCTACCTTGGAATCAACCTATTAAAGGTCGTGTAGATAAAGGCGCTGCACTTTCTATGTTAGGAAAGGTGTATTTGTTCCAAAACAAGTTTAGTCAGGCCGCTACTGTTTTAGACCGTGTAATTAATGAAGGTGGATACAGCCTTTTACCTAATTACGAGGATCTATGGTATGCTGCTAACGAAGATAATGCAGAAACGGTTTTCGATGTGGAATACTCTAACCTTGAAGGTGGTAGTTACGATTGTTTAATCTGCTTAGAAGGAAATGCTGCCGCTGGCTTTAATGGTATTCGTCAGTACGAAGGTCCGGTTTATGCCGATGGGAACTCCTACAACCTACCTACTGCTAAGCTTTACAATAGCTTCGATGTGAACGATCCTCGTCGTGATTTATCGGTACTTAACCTTGACTCCTTCATCAACCTACAACCAGATCCAGGTTCTATTAGCTATGCTACTGGTGGTGGTGGACATACCGGCTACTATAACAATAAGTACATCAAGCGACAGTCTGAATTAGGCTTACCAGATGATGACCTAACCAGTCCGCTTAACTATAAGGTAATTCGTTATGCTGATGTTCTTTTGATGGCCGCGGAAGCCCATAATCGTAATAACAACGATCCTCAGGCTTTGACTTATGTAAACTTGGTTCGCGACCGGGTTGGTATGCCTCCATTAAGCTCTAGTGGTACCACTTTAACCCAAGAAATTTGGCGAGAACGCAATTTGGAACTCTCGGGTGAAGGGCATCGCTTCTTTGATCTCGTGCGTACTGGAGAAGCGGCCAATGAAATCGATGGCTTCCAAAGTGGCAAGCACGAATTATTCCCTATACCTCAAGTGGAGATCGATCTATCGGGTGGAGCTTGGAGCCAAAACCCTGGCTACTAACTATATAGACAGAACCTATTTGACAAATGTCTCTAAAAACTTTATTATCAATTGTTAAACCTCAAATAATGAACACGCAATCAATTTTTAAAAAAACGAGCCTTTGGCTGGGCCTTGGCTTGCTAGTGGTGGCTACCTCTTGTAAGGATGATGATGACAATCCGACCCTTGGCCAACCACCTACCCAGGCTGATGCTGCCTTTACTTATCAGGCTTCTGCCAATAGCGCTAATGTGATTGAATTTACCGCTGCCAATGCTTCATTAGCTGCAAGCTGGGACTTTGGTAACGGCGCTACTGCTACTGGTGCAACTGCTAGCGCAACTTATCCTTTTGCTGGTGATTATGATGTTACTCT
>CATMQD010000063.1 GCA_950073045.1 uncultured Flavobacteriales bacterium
AGTGGTTGCTTTGTAACGATTTCCAAAGCCCAAAAGGCGCTGTACTTTTCGCGTCAACTTATTCCTATGCTCCGCGATTTACCCTATGAGCAATGGCTAGGGGCACACACCTTTTACAAGCATATCGGTTTATACGCCTATCGCCCCGAAGCTCTGGAAAAGTTTGCCCATCTGCCTACGAGCAATTTAGAAAAAGCAGAAGCCTTAGAGCAAAACCGCTGGTTAGAAAACGACGGAAGTATTTATGTGGCTTTTAGTGAAATTGAAAGCCTTTCGGTAGATACCCCTGCTGATTTGGAGGCGGTGCGTAAAATTGTGAACGAGCTTGAAGCCTAAAGAGTTAAAAGAGTTTTTAGATGCTAAAGCAGCGCAGTACGAGTCGCGCAGCTTTATTGACGATGATCCCATTCTGATTCCTCATCATTTCGAGTCCAAGGCAGACATTGAAATAATTGGCTTATTGGCGGCGGTAATCGCTTGGGGAAACCGAAAGAGCATTATTAAATCGGCCTGGCGGATTTGTGAACTTTTAGAAATGAATCCTGCACAGTTCGTAAGCGAGCATCAGGAATCCGACCTAGAAGCCCTACCCCATTTTGTGCATCGCACCTTTATGCGGGAGGATCTGCAGTTTTTCTTGCGGGCGCTTCAAAGGATTTATTTAGATAAGGGGGGACTTGAAAAAGCCTTTCATCATCCGGAGGGAATAAAGTCTGGAATTGAGCAATGGCGAAATTGGATGTTGGAAACTACACACGCCCAAAGAAGTGAGAAACACCTGGCTAGTCCGGCTAAAAACTCCGCGGCGAAACGAATCAATATGTACCTCCGCTGGATGGTTCGTTCCAATTCTGCGGGTGTAGATTTTGGAATATGGTCCACTATAAAAGCTGCCGATTTATACTGCCCTTTAGATGTGCACAGCGGAAGGGTAGCTCGCAAATTGGGACTTTTAGAACGCAAGGCCAATGACTGGAAAGCGGCGGAGGAATTAAGGCGAAATCTCTTTAACTTGGACTCTGAAGATCCCATTAAATATGATTTTGCCCTTTTCGGTTTAGGAGTATTTGAAAAATTCTAAGCCTTTGCTAGCTCTGGTATATCGGCAGAGTAAATTACTTCTGGAGATTTCTCAGCGAGGCTTATTCTAAACATTGCTTGGGCAATTGACTTTGCCTCAACTCCACGGTACTTCTTAGGAATTAATGGATTTAAAAGCTTGAATAAGGCCCTACCGATTGCCTCAAAAAATCGCTTCTCCTTTCGCGGCCCTAAAATCATGGAAGGTCTAAAGGCAATAGAATTTGGAAAAGCCTTTTGCACATCGCGTTCCATTTTTCCCTTTATAGCTAAATATGAATTTCGGGCCTCCGCATCAGCGCCAAGCGAAGAAACGACCATAAGTTTTTGCAGGCCATTGCGAGTAGCCCATTTTGCTGCGGAGACTGGAATACCATGATCGATTTTAAAGTAGAGCTCCGAATCTGGAGTTTTGGCCTGCGTGGTGCCAATGCATACGTACATCAAATCCGCCTCTAGCGAAATTTTCCAAAACTCTTCACTAAGTAAATCTCCTAAATGCTCGCTAAGCTTTGGATTTTGAAGGTCTAAACTACTGCGGGCGAAGGAATGTACTTCACTTATTTCTTTGGAATTAAGGAGCTCCTCTAAGAGGAAAGAACCTACCAATCCTGAGGCACCTAAAATAATGGCCTTCTTCATTTCTCTAATCTTTTAAACGCTCTACGCCTATTTATCAAGCTCAGCGGGATTTATAATTCGGAAGTAATAGCCTTTCTCCATTAGGCGCTTTTTGTACCAAAAAGGCTTAGAAATCAGGCCTAAGCCCAGTAATGAAACTCCTACTACAATATGTTCTTGCCTTAAAATCGGACTATCATCATTAATAATTCCATTGGCCGTAAAAATCCCGGTAAAAAGAGCTGCGCCATATAAAGAGGCCTTTCCGATTAAGGGCATTATACCATATGCATAGCGCACACCAGCAATGTTGGTATAGGCATAATACTGGGTTCCTATTACCATACCCAAACTGTCACCTCCATTAAAATAACCTTGCTTCCAAACCTTCTCTTCCCCATTTAATAAGAGGATTTCAATTTTATCCCCTTGCTCCCAGCGCTGATCGGGAACCTCCCCTTTTCGTTCTAAATAAAGGTAAGATTGAGCCTGAGCAAAAATGCTGAAAGCCAAGAAGCAGAAGGTGAAGAAACTTTTAATCGTCATTTTCGGATTTTTCGCGGTAGTAATAATTAACCCTCAATTTAGCATTTTGATCATCAGTATCCTGTTTCCAATAATCGGGACCATAACGTTCTATTTCTTCACTTAGATCATCATCGATATCATCATAAGAAAAAGCCTTGGGGAAATGGCGAGGTGGTGAATTCCGAAAATAAACCGCCAATAGAGCTCCAATAATTGCTCCGCTAAGGTGGGCTTCGTAGCTCACATGTGGATCCGCAGGTACTAAGCCCCAAACCATACTGCCATATAAAAACACCACCAACATACTGAGCGCTAATAAATTGGGATGAGCACGTAATAAACCACTGATAAAAATAAATGCTGCTAAGGCATAAATTAATCCCGATGCTCCGATATGGAAACTATCTCTAGCCCAGATCCAAACTCCAAGTCCAGAAAGTATCCAGGCGATAACGATTACAGGTAAAGCTTTGCGCGGATAGAAATAAAGTAAGCCCGCACTTAAAGCAAACATCGAGATGCTATTATTCCGCAAGTGATCCCAATCGCCATGAAGTAAGGGAGAACTTAATATACCAAGAAGGCCCTCGGGTTTCCTAGGATATACACCGAACTCATAAAGATCTAAGTCAAAATAAGTGTCAACAAAAAATATAAGTCCTATTAACAGGATGAATAATGTCGGAACTAAAAAATAGGGTCGACTAAAAAGTTGAAAGAGGGAACGATTAGAAGTGTTATTCTTATTCACAATGCTATTTTACCAAAAAGAATTCCATTTATTTTGGGCTCTTATTTTACGCCAGTCTGACCGATTGGTTACTAGAATTGACATTATGAATAAGCCTCTGGCAGAACGCCTACGTCCTCGAAATTTTGATGAAGTAATTGGTCAGGAAGAACTTTTAGGTTCGGATGGTCAGCTGCGATTACTTATTGAAAGGGACTTGGTACCATCTTTAATATTTTGGGGACCTCCGGGAGTGGGTAAAACGACTTTAGCTCAGCTAATTGCCGAAAAATCTCAAAGGAAGTTTTTCACCCTATCGGCGATTAACAGTGGAGTTAAAGATGTACGAGAGGTTGTTCAAAAAGCGCAAGGCCAAGGATTATTTGCCCAAGGTAAATCGCCCATTTTGTTTATTGATGAGATTCACCGTTTTAGTAAGTCTCAGCAAGATTCCCTGTTGCATGCGGTGGAAAAAGGCATTGTAACCTTGATTGGAGCAACCACAGAAAATCCCAGTTTTGAAGTAATTCCCGCTTTACGGTCGCGTTGTCAGATTTACGTTTTAAAGGGCTTGGATCAAAAAGAGTTACGAGATCTTTTAGATCGGGCGATGCTGGAAGATCCTTGGTTGAAAGGTTTAGAGATTGAGCTTAGCGAAGATGAAGCCCTAATGCGCTATAGCGGTGGGGATGCGCGAAAAATGCTAAACAATCTCGAGTTAGTGGCTGGGCAATTAGGTCAAGGTTCTAAAATTACTAATGAAGCGGTAAGTCGAATTCTAAAGAGCCATAATGTTGGCTATGACAAAGATGGCGAACAGCATTACGATATCATTTCGGCCTTTATAAAGTCGGTTCGTGGTAGCGATCCCAATGCAGCGGTTTATTGGTTAGCCCGAATGATTGAGGGTGGTGAGGAGGCCCGCTTTATAGCGCGAAGAATGATTATTCTGGCGGCGGAAGACATCGGCTTAGCGAATCCCAATGCCTTGCTAATTGCCAATGCTTGTTTTGAGAGTGTGCACAAAATTGGTTGGCCCGAAGGTAGAATCCCCTTGGCCGAATGTGCTATTTACCTCGCCAATTCCCCTAAGAGTAATTCGGCTTATATAGCCATTAATCGGGCGCAAGCTCAGGTTAAAGAGGAAGGAAATTTAAGCGTGCCCTTGCATTTAAGAAATGCTCCCACGCAATTGATGAAAGATTTGAATTATGGAGCCGATTATAAGTACAGTCACGACTACCCAGGGAATTTTGTAGATCAGGAGTATTTGCCCGATGAAATTCGAAGCACCGTTTTCTATCAGCCGAATTTAAATCCGGCCGAAAAAAAAACCAGCGATGTTTTACAACACCGCTGGCCTAAATATTATCCTAAGTTGGAAGATTAGAATCCACCGAACTGACGGGTAAGATCACTTAATCTTGTTTCAGTACTAGGGTTGTAAAGATCTAAAGTAAGGAAACGATCACATCCATCATCTTCTCTGAAGTCGATAGTAGCCTCGGTAAAAGTAAGCGGACTTGGATCTTTAGTAGTAGAAATATCTAAATCAATTACCCCTTGTGTTAAGCGGTACTGACAAGAATTGTCTATTTTTAATGGACTAGTGATAGTTACATTAAAGCTAAATTGATTGTCATCATACGTAGCTACGGTTCCAGTACTTCCTGCCATGTCTGCAATCTCGTAACGATCATCAGAAACATCGCTTGGAGTGTTAGCGCCTTCGGTCCAAGTAAGGGTTTTCTCGCTATTTAAAGTCATGGTTTTATATACCATATTCCCATCAGAGTCTTGCTCACCATTATCTTGGATTGCCAAGTTATTGATGTCTAGATCGAATACAGTGTCGTTGGCATTGCTTGCATTGGTAGCCACAACATTTCCCATTACAGGCTTATCGTCTTCAAAGTAGTTATCATAAGTAATATCTACACTTGATCCTGTAGCTAGGTAATCTGTTCCGCTTAAAGAAGCGATAACCTGACCTTTTACCACTTTACCGCGCGTATTGGTACCAGTACCATAATCAAGGATATAGCGAGAGGCATCATTAGGATCTACATCAAAAGTTGCAGCATCGATGGTATAAGGCAAGGCATCGCCATTATCCAGCTTACGCATGGCTTCGTCAATATTTCCGAACACCTGACTAGCAGTTGCTTCAGCATTTACATAAAGCTCGCCCATGGCGGCTTCTACTTCACCAGTGGCAGTTAGATCTCCTTCTTCACAAGCTGTGAAGGCAAGAGCTGCTACCGCGAGGCTCAAGAATTTGTAGTTTAACTTTCTCATTTGGGATGGGATTTTGAATTAAAAATTATACATGAGTGAGGCACTTTCCTCAGTTTGTGTTTCCTTTTGCTTTTCAACTTCCGCCTCTTGAGCATCTTTACCTTTCTGGCGACGACCATAGAAAGTAAAGTTGATTCCGAAACGAAGGTTGGTAGTTTGCACCACCGCATAATCTGCCGCTAATGCATTATCCGTCATTAAATACAGTTGAAATGCTCCGAGCTTAAGATCAAAGCCGGCGCCGATATTATGCATGGTACCATTAATCATAGAATAGGCTGCGGTAAACTGGAAGGTGCGCGATACACGACCTACATAGTTCACACTGTAATCATTGTACATTTCGCCATTCCATATACGAGTGTGGAATAATGCGCCAAAGCTATGTTCTGGACTAAGGTTATAATTAAAGGAAACAAAGGCACGGTTCATCAAAGAACGTGAATAGGTGTTTCCATCAAGCTCTTGGAAATTAAATGCTTCTTCAAGGCTGTCAGCGGCTGCACTACTGGCATCACTAAAATCATCTTCGCTTAAATCAAATTCAATTCCTTCGAATTCGTATTCGCCTTCACTTACATAATCCCGGTTATAGGAATTGTAGGTAATGCTTCCTAAATCCAAGAAAGAGGCACTTACATCAAACTTATCGTTGATCTTATAATGTGCGCCAAAATCGAATATCAATCCACGATTATCAGGCATGGCGATGTCTAAGATTTCTTCATCATCAAAAGACTCAAAAGCCGAAGGACCTGAAGTTCTCACAAGAATATCGGATACCGCCCTAACATTATAATTGCCATCATTACGAAGACTCAAATTCATGCGGTCGATATAAGCATGAGTTTGCACAAACACATATTTGGCCTTTACTCCTAAAGTTAATTGCTCATTTAGAAATTTATGCTGGTAGCCTAAGTACAAATCGGTACGATTCATCACCTCAAGGTCGAAGGTGTTTAAATCTAAATTGGTAATACTGCGGCGACCACTAAATAAAATCTGGAATAACTGATAAGGCAAATCCATTTTAAAATCGATCTGCTGCAAGGCACCTAGAGTAACAAAACCTTTTCCAGTTTTAAAACCTACTCCTAAAAGCTCAATACGATTATTAAGATTTAGCTGGCTACGCTCATCCAAGTTATTGCTTAGTGTTTCTAAGTTCTGATTAATATCGGTACCCTTTTCAAAGATATCGGCTGGACTAAATCCAGAGTTATGATAGTGGGTGCTAAATCCGGATAGAGCTGGTAAACCGATATACCACTTCGTTTGCTGGGGATAAGCAGGATTGGTATGATGAACCTGCGGAATAGCGTTAAAATTATACAAAGTGAGATCACTCTGTGCCAGAGCGCTAAAACCTAAACCTAATCCGAACAGGGTAAAAATCAACTTCTTCATTACTCTTCGCCAATTTTATAGTTACCCTTCACCTGCATGGCAGTCTGAATTTTTAAATCATAGTCGGTATAAAGCTTAACGGCGGTTTGACCATTATTGGTGGTATTGGCCGAAGCTACAAAACGAAGATCCTGGGTTAAAAGGAAAGAATTAATAAGGCTCTCATCGAATACCACTGGAATTTCCTGGATATTGGCAGCACTAACTCGACCATTTCCATCTACTGGAGCGGCAGCTAATAGTGGCAATTCAAAGCCATTAATACTATCACCGTTTGCGGCAATAAAGGAAACACTCAGATTTAAATCAAAAGGCAGTCTGTTCTCCGAACGGAAGAATACAGTAAGCTCATCAATATTATCAAGGTTCTCAATATCGGCACCGATATCTTCTACTACTTCATCGAGGCGCATATCCTCCAGTCGGAATTCCATCGGTACATCTACTTCAAAATCTACCACCACATTAGAAGTATTAGAAATGAAGTTAGGATCAGCGGGTTGTCCTTGTGGATTTATTTGCACACTGCCGCTGTAATAGATTTTTTGCGGAATATTAGCTAAGAACTCCGTGATTTGAGAGTTATTGGGATTCACACTTAAAACCGAGTTAGCTACTACTCCCGGGGCTGGTGATGCAGTAATCTCGAAGGGATCATTGTCCAAGTCAACGCGGTTCAACTCGGCATTTTCACCAATAAACTCGGTGGTAATTTCCAGCGGAAGGCCAACCGTTGAACGGGTAATCAATTTCAAATTAGGGTCGGTTAAGTAAAAACCACCTGCAAACTGATCGATACCATTAATATTAAAATCGAAATCGCCGGGAGGCGCAGCTTGAACACGATCACCAAAATATCCAGTGGCCACTTCTACCGCAAGGTTTTCAAGAGCTACACCGCAAATAATAATATTATTGGGATCTACATTAGCTGTATCAATAAGCTCGAGACCAATATTAAGTGCATTTACCGATCCACCACCATTGGTGAAGTCAAAGTCTATTCCTCCTATATAAGAGGTATCTACTGCCGTGATATTACCTGCTGAAAGTAAAAATGTATCGCGATACTGTACACCATTCAAAGTGGCATTTCTAAAGGTAAAGGCTAAACGTACATCCGATTGCACGGTATCACCTGCATTAATGGACACTGCAATATGTCCTCGCTCAAAAATGGCATTGTACAATTGTGCTCCAGCGATGGTTCCTAAAGAAACATTTAAATCGAAATTGGGCTGACTTTTATCAACTGGTAAAGGAAGTGGCTCCTGATCTGGAACGGTTAAGATGTCGTTAATAGAATAGGTAAACACCGAATCCTGACGGTAGTAAATGCGGAGGGCATTATCAGGATCTACTACTAAAGTAGAATCTTCGATGTCTGCAACAAGATCTTCTAAGCTTAAACTAAGCGAGGCAAGCGGCAGGGTTGCGGAACTTTTAACTTTAAGATCATCAATCATCTCAAAATCCAACTCCTTCTTGCTACAAGCAGCAAGAATCAAAAAAGTTAGAAAGACCCAAAGGCCGTATTTTCTCATAATAAGTGGGGTAATACTATTGATAAACAACACTCTGTACCTTACAAATATGCGAAATACTTAGCTTAGGTTTCAAGCATTATTGAGAAAAAGAGGGAAAACCCCGGGCTTTGAAGGGGTATTACCCTTCTATAATATGTGTAATTCGGTGCGTCGATTCCGCGCTCTATTCTTCTCCGAATCATTAGGAACCAAGGGACTACTGCTTCCTAAACCTTTATATTCCATTCGCGACTTATCTATACCCATACTTATAAGTCGCTGATATACCGCTTTGGCACGACTAGCACTTAACTTGGCATTATATGCAGCCGAACCTTGGTCATCTGTATGACCTTCGAGACGAATTCTAAGCTTTGGATTGAGGCTTAAGAAGCGATAAATCTCCTGCAGTTCCTGATCGCTTCGTTTATTTAAAGAGTCGGAATCAAAATCAAAAAAGATATTTTCTAGAACTACCTTTTGTCCGGATTTAACCGGAATTAGTTCCACCAGCAATTGGAGCGCTTGTTCGCGATTTTGTTCGGCTAATGCGAAATTATGGGAGTAAAAGAGATAGCCCTCTCTGGCTACCGATAAACCGTAATCGCTGCGGGCTGGGAGCACAGCATAAAACTTCCCACTGCTCTCGCTTTGGGTGCTCACTAATTTAGTACTGTCTTCTAAGTCTCTAAATTTAAGAGGCGCTTCCAGAGGTTTTCGCGTTTCCTTGTCTATAACCTTTCCCTCTACATAAGCTATCGGACGGGCCTGTGCTGCCAATGGAAGAGTAAATTCATACAAATCCAGTTTACCAAAGCCTTCTTCCATGGCATCTGAGCTAAAAAAGCCTGTTTTCCCATCTGGAGCTACAATTAAGCTAAACTCCTGATAACCTGTATTAATAGGATGACCCAAATTCTTGGGTTCACCCCAAGAGCCATCAGGCTGTCGCTCAGAAACAAAGAAATCCAAATCCCCCATTCCAGGATGACCGTTACTACTAAAATAGAGATGCTCATTATCGAAGTGAATAAAGGGGGAAGTTTCCTGCGACATAGTATTCACTTTGCCTGGCAATTTTTGGGCTTTCGACCAACGTCGGCCTTCCAACTCACTGTAATAAATATCCATATTTGGATCATTACCGCTTTTACCGCGTACGAAATACAGGGTTTTTCCATCGGGGGCAATCGAGGGCTGACTTTCCCAAAGCACCGTATTTATGGCTGGACCGAGATTTATAGCTTTGGTCCATCTGCCATTAGGATCTAAAAAAGAGGCGTATATATCGCAGCTTCCGCGACCATCTGGACGATCACAAGCCGCAAAAATAATGATGGAACCATCGGCGCTTAAGCTTTGGGCACCTTCATTACCAATGGTGTTTAGTCGACCTGGAACCATTTGAGCTTTAGACCAAGGAGCTCCGCTACTATCGCGGGTACTAAACCAAAAGTCTTCATCTAGCTTTTGTCCGTTCTCCTTGCGATGGGTAAACACCAGGGTTTTCGCATCCGCCGAAATGCTTGGAAAATACTCCAGTTCATCCGTGTTGATTTTATTTCCAAGGTTTATAGGATTGTAAGCAATTTCATGTTTCAGAGCCTCTATGGCGAATTCGGCACTGCTAATCATATTATCTATTTCCTTGCGATAGCGCTCATTTGCCCGAGGATGCTCTAAATAGGATTCTAAGAATGGAATACATTCTTCATAGCGTTTCATGGCATAAAGCTGACGACCCTGGAAATAATCGAGGTAATAAGGAAACTCGTAATTACGTGCTCTTTCGTATTGTGCCAAGGCACTATCGGCTTGCCCTAATCGATTAAAAATATCTGCTTTAAAAAGGTAGGCATCTACATAAGTGCGATCCTCTGCCAGGGCCTCACCCAATTCGCGTAAAGCGCGATCGTATTCCTGCGCTTTCACGTATTCACGCGCTTTGGCCATGTGCTCCAAGGCATCCTTATTTTGCGCTTGCAATGCTGAAAAAGAGAAAATTAAGAAAAGCGTACAAACGAATCGGAGCATAGGAACGTCTTATTTATAGCGTAGAAATCAATAACCTTGCAAATATGAGGAATGCAATACGAATTTGGTCCCTTCCCATTTTAATAGTGCTTTTGGGGGCTTGCACCGAAGATGAAATCTCTGAACCAAACTTGGTAAATAACGGCATTGTGATGTCGGATATTGAAGTAGAATACGCTTTAACCTGCGGTTGGGGCAGCAGAGCTGATACCTTACAGATTTCCCGAGACAGTGTTAGCCTATACCAACACGTTCGAGGCTGGGGCAATGTTGGAGATACCATAATTGATACCTCCTTCCTCACTCCTATTCCGTGGCGAGACCTGCTCTATAAAAATATAGATATGAACGCCTTTAAGCAGCTTAATTACAATTCTGGTGGACTACCTTTCGATGGCTGCAATATAAATTTAAGTGTAGATAAGGATAGCGATTTCCATGCGGTACTCATGAAATACGGTGATTCCATTAACCCAATTCAAAACTTTGTAAATCAATTAGATTCGCTTTGGATTGAAGCGGGTGGCCTTTTTCCTCCAGAACCTAAATAGTTATTTCCAAGTTCCCATTTTACCGTTCTGATAATCTTCGATAGCTTGATGGATTTCGGCTTCGGAACTCATTACAAATGGTCCGTGGGCCACTACTGGTTCCTTAATCTCAGGTGCCTGACCTAAAATAATATAGGCATCGGCATGCACCTTGATGCTTAGCTCCCCTGCTTCGTTTTCGAATACTACCGTTTGACGTTTGTTAACAGCCTGGCCGTTGAGCTCAATACTTCCCGAAACCAAATAGAAGTAAAGAACATCATCGCTAGTTTCAAATGTAAATTCACTACCCGCCTTCGCCTCAATGGTACTCATAAATTGCGGGTAAGGACTTTCTACAGGCCCATTTTGTTCCTTAAAGCTTCCGCTGATGAGATTGAGGTGCACTCCATCGCTAATGGGTATTTCAGGGATAGACTCCTTCTGAAAACCCTGATAATGCGGAGGGGTTCCCTTTAACTTTGAAGGAAGATTAATCCACAATTGAAGAATCTCCATATCCCCGCCTTTTTCCAAAAATTCATCTGAAGAAGTTTCCGAATGAATGATCCCTGCTCCGGCTGTCATCCATTGCACCCCACCTTTTACGATTCTACTTTCAAAACCCTGACTATCCTTATGCACCAGCTCCCCCTCTACAATAAAAGTTAGGGTTTCGAAACCACGATGGGGGTGCGGACCAAAAGGCAAACCATTATTATTGGGCGGAAAATGTTCTGGACCGTGATGGTTCATAAACAAATAAGGATCTAACATATTTAGTCCAGGACTAGGCATTGCCCGCCATGTTTTTAATCCTGGCATGTGGGCAGCCATCGCTGTTTTTATAGCTTTTACTTTACGCATCATTGCATTTTTGTGAATTGACCCTGCAAAGCTCCGATTGTTCAAAACAAAAAAGAAAAAGCTGTTTAACATTCTTTAATATTTAGCATTCTTTTTATTTTAGCGCTAAACAATTCTATCGTGAAGCATTTAGGCCCCAACATTCGCTTCCTTCGAAAACAAAAGGAATGGACACAAGCCCAATTGGCAGATAAGCTACAGGTAAATCGAAGTTTAATTGGTGCGTATGAAGAAGGACGCTCAGAACCTCGCTTGGATACTCTGCAAATGTTTTGTCACCTTTTTTCAGTTTCCTTAGAAGAACTGCTTTATAAAAAGCTAGACCAGAAGGCTCCCAGCCTAAAAAAATCAGACTACCCATTGCGGGTTTTACCCGTAGCGGTAGAAGCTTCGGGCAAGGAATTAATTAGCCTTATCCCACAAAAAGCCGCTGCTGGTTATACACGTGGCTATTCAGATTCGGAATATATTGAAGGGCTACAATCGATAAGCCTTCCCCTGCCGGAATTACAGCAAAGTGGTACCCTCCGAATTTTCCAAATCGAAGGCGATTCCATGCTGCCGGTGCAGCCTGGAGCTTACGTTATTGGCGAGTTTGTAGAAAACTGGGAAACGCTTAAGAACAATGAATGCTATATACTTCTAACCTTAAATGATGGTATCGTTTATAAGCGGGTGGAAAATGAATTAAGTGCAAAAAACCGCTTGTTGCTAAAATCAGACAATACCGATTATAAACCCTATTACTTAGATGCCTTGGAAGTTTTGGAAGTATGGCGAGCAAAGGGAATCTTAAGCTTCCAGATGCCCAATGAAAGTGATTTAAAAGACTTGCAATACCAAAGAATGATGCAGGGGATCGATGAACTTAAGTCGGAATTGCATCAATTAAAAGCACGCTTGGATGAAGCCTAAAAAGCCCAATGGTAGAGGCAGCATCTCTAAAATCGACAATCCTTTTGAGCAACGCTCCTATCAGAAGGAAGATGAGTTCCTAGAGTGGCAGCATCGTAATGGCGAGGACCCTCTTGCGGATAGCAAAACGAAGTGGACCGAGGTAAATGCCAAGTCGATCGTAAATCCTGTTTTAAGTCCCGACATTGGCCATAAATGGAGCCTTAACCCCTACCAAGGTTGCGAGCACGGCTGCTCCTATTGCTACGCTCGAAATAGTCATACTTATTGGGCCCTTGATGCGGCCGTGGACTTCGAACGGCATATCTTAGTCAAGAAGAACGCCCCTCAGTTGCTGGCCCAACACCTAGAAAAGAAAAGCTGGAAGCCAGCAGCCATAATGCTTTCTGGTAATACGGATTGCTACCAGCCTTTGGAGCGTAAATTAGAAATCACCCGTAAGCTATTAGCCACCTTCTGGGAATATCGTAACCCCGTAGGGATTATCACCAAAAACGCCCTCATCGAGAGGGATATTGATCTGCTTAAAAAGCTGAATAGTGAGCACTTAGTGCAAGTAGCCTTCAGTATAAACACTCTAAATGAAGATTTACGTAGACGCATGGAACCCCGCACTGCCAGTGTAAAACGACGATTAATGGCCGTGGAAAAACTATCCAAAGGAGGCATTCCTGTAAAGGTGATGATTGCCCCCATTATTCCAGGTTTAAATAGTCATGAAGTACTGAGCATCGCCGAGCAGGTTGCCAAAGCTGGAGCCATCGATATTAACTACACTATGCTTCGCCTTAATGGGCAGCTGCGCGAAATATTCCTCCCCTGGTTAGAAGAGCATTATCCCGATCGATTTAATAAGGTGCAAAACTTGGTATCCGAAACTCATGCGGGGCAATTAAATGATTCGGAGTTTGGGAGAAGAATGCGTGGCTCGGGACAAATAGCAGATCAGGTTAAACAAAGCATTCAGCTTGCGAAAAGAAAGTACTTCGCGCATAAGCCTAAAGTGGAATATAATCTTCAAGCCTTTCGGCAGATGAAAAAGGGGCAGTATCGGCTATTCAGCTAAATAGGGCATTTGACGAATTGACTACTGATTAGCAAGAACTTAGATTTGAGTAAAATTCTACTATGAAGAAAGTTACCCTCCTACTTAGTTTATTTTTTACACTACAACTTAATGCCCAATGGGATTCCTGTGGTATTACCGCCAATGTAAATAATCCCTATATCGAGGCCATTGATGCCTTTATTATCCATCAAGGCCGACTTATAAGTCATAACTTTTTTGATGGCCTACAATTTTCAGATGACAATGGTCAAAGTTGGGATACCCTGCCACAATCTGGCATGAGTGGCACTCCGATAGAGTTTTATGAATTCGACCAAAAGTTATATGCTTCCACCATGGTTAATGGCACTGCGGGTGGTGTGCAATATTACAGTACCGACAAAGGGTTAAGCTGGACCACCGATAGTGCCGGGATGCCCGGAAGTGCAGTAAATGCCAATTATAAAGCCTCCGTTTTAAAAGCCCAACAATTTGGAGATTACCTCTTTTATAAGTTCAATATCCCAAATCCTAATCTCATCAATATGTTTATTCCAATTTTCACTATATCCATTATATTGAAAGCAAATATATGTTAGGTTATCTCCAGGTAGCATAGTTGTACCATTTTCCGCAACAAGTGAAGCATTGTGATACATTTTTGTACCGTTATCATTTTTGACAATTGTTATACAGACCCACTCATCTAGCGGAAAAGCAACGGCAATATCGGACCACTCATGATTTAATCGCATTTGCAAATCATCTTCATAACCAAT
>CATMQD010000064.1 GCA_950073045.1 uncultured Flavobacteriales bacterium
TTTTTGGGGAATTGGTATTGCCGTTTTGTTCTTGTTGAGCTTATTAATTCCCCCCTTGTATTTGCAAATAGGACTGGCGGGCATCGCCGGGATTATCATATTCCTTACCCGAAAGATTCGCCGATTATGGATGCAAATTGTGGGTTTTTTAGTCGTGGCTTTGGTTTTGGTAAATAGCGTGGACTATGCCTTTAATAATATTCTGGAAGATAGGCACCGTAACCGAATCAACATTTTATTAGGCAAAGCTCACGACCCCAAAGGGATTGGCTACAATACTACTCAATCGATGATTGCCATTGGCTCTGGTGGTTGGACTGGCAAAGGATATTTAAATGGAACGCAAACTAAATTCGACTTTGTTCCTGAGCAGAGCACCGACTTTATCTTTTGCACGGTAGGTGAAGAATGGGGCTTTTTAGGTAGTAGTCTGCTTATTCTACTCTTTGCAATTCTCTTCTTCCGCTTGATTTTCATCGCCGAAAGGCAAAAAACTAAATTCGCCCGCGCTTATGGCTATGCTGTGGTAAGTATTCTGTTCTTCCACTTTAGCATTAACATTGCGATGACAATTGGCTTGGCGCCAGTAATCGGTATTCCTCTCCCCTTCTTCAGTTATGGAGGATCTTCTCTTTGGGGCTTTACCTTATTGCTTTTTATCCTTTTAAAGATTGATGCCCATCGTTGGCAAACACTTTAGGAATCTAAAACTTCAACTCCCTTCCAAAAGGCAATATGGCCTTCTATTTTCTGAGCCAGCGGTTTGCATTTGGGATAATACCAGGCGGCGTCTTCATTAATTTGATCTTCCACCACGATATTATAATAGCTTGCCTCTCCCTTCCAAGGGCAATAGCTATGGCTATCTGATTCTTTGAAATACTCTCGATTAATGCTTTCCGCAGGAAAATAATGATTGCCTTCTACAAGCTCGGTTTGATCACTTTCGGCTAAAACCGCTCCCTTCCATACTGCCTTCATAAGCTTATCATTCTTTTTCAAATTTACAATTTGCCAGTATTAATCTTCGCATCGAAACTCAAAGGATTGCTTTAGGCAAAAAAAAAACGTCCCGGCTAAGCCGAGACGTTTTTGATCAATTTTGGATTATTTCTATATCGATACCGCTTTGAGTTTGCTCGTGCCGGTATGCTTTCGAAAAGTTAAGAATGTTGGCGATGGTCTGACGATCAGGACGCGCATTCACTTGATGATTGTTTTCCAGAATAGTAGTTTTATCCATGTACCACGTTTAAGAATTAGTACAGGGTAAACGGCGCTATTTTTTGGATAGTATATCATCTTAAAAAAATTGAAGTCGAAAGCTTATCAGGACAAACTCAAGCTTACATTATTATGCTCCATCAACTTGCGAAGGTTAATTAAGGCGTAGCGCATACGGCCTAGAGCGGTATTAATGGAAACCCCAGTTTGGTCGGCGATATCTTTAAAACTCAATCCACTAAAGTGACGCAATTTTAAAACCTCCAATTGTTCTGGTGGCAGTTGTAGGATTAGGCGGTGCAAATCCTTTTCAATTTGCTCGCGAATCATCCCGGTTTCCACATCTTCGGTGCTGTCTTTAACAATATCAAAGATGTCGAAATCGTCCTTATTACTAATTGTGGGGATGCGTTTCTGCTTTCTAAAATGGTCTATTACCAAATTGTGAGAAATCCGGAGGGCCCAATTCAAAAACTTTCCTTCTTCATTGTATCTGCCAGAGCGGAAGACTTTAATGATCTTTACAAATACGTCCTGAAAAACATCATTAGCTAGATCCCGATTTTGGATCTTACTTAAGATGTAAGAAAAGATACGTTGTTCGTGTTTGTTGATCAGAGTAGAAAGGGCCTTCTCATCTCCGTTGATGTAGAGCTTTATTAGCTCAGCATCATCCATTGCTTTGTAATCCATAGTTTACATGATTGGGTTAGTATTCAATCCAAAAATTCAATCAAGTATCTATGTATCTATAGGCAACAGTATTTATTAATTAGACGGGCAAAACCATTTTCGGTTGGCTGCGTTCTGGAACAAATATATAATTTTTGTTTTCAAACCCGCAAACGATAGTGGTTTGGTACTTTTGCTTTTTGCCTCTTTTTAACGTTTCTAATGACAAAAAATTCTCCGTCGACTAAAGATTGGATCGAGATCAAAGGAGCTCGGGTTCATAATTTGAAAAATATAAGCCTGAAGATCCCCCATGGTAAACTCACGGTAATTACCGGATTATCAGGCTCTGGGAAGTCTTCTTTAGCTTTCGATACCCTTTATGCCGAAGGGCAACGTCGCTATGTAGAAAGTTTATCTTCCTATGCGCGACAATTTTTAGGACGATTAGACAAACCGGAGGTAGATCAAATAAAAGGCATTTCTCCAGCCGTAGCGATCGAACAAAAGGTAATTTCCCGCAATCCTCGCTCTACGGTAGGTACTAGTACCGAGATTTACGACTACCTAAAAGTGCTTTATGCCCGTATCGGCAAGACCTTTTCCCCCCTGAGTGGCGAAGAAGTCAAAAAGCATCAAATTGAGGATGTTCTTAGCTATTTAAAAAGCTTAGACCCCAAAACGAGAATCCTTCTTAAAGCTCCGCTGCACCTGCACGATCGTAGCTTAAAACAGCAATTAGAAATACTGGAGCAGCAAGGTTTTAGCCGCCTTTATCATAAGGGTGAGGTACTGCGTATTGATGAATTAGACCCTAAAACTGTAAAAGATCCTGCGGAGCTAGAAATTGTAGTGGACCGTTTAACCGCCGACTTGGAGGGTGATGAGCATTTAAATCGCTGGACCGACTCCCTGCAAACGGCCTTTTTTGAAGGTCGCGGTATTTGCCGCATCGAATTATTTGGTAAAAATGAAATTAAAGAGTTTTCCAATCGCTTTTCGCTAGATGGCATAGACTTCGAAGAACCCAGTCCTCACCTCTTTAGCTTTAATAACCCTTATGGTGCCTGTCCAAAATGTGAAGGTTTTGGCAACATCATGGGAATTGATGAAGACTTGGTGATTCCCGATACCAGCCTTTCGGTGTACGAAGGAGCGATTTACCCTTGGCGGGGAGAGAAAATGCAGGAGTGGAAAGATCAGTTGATTAGAGGAGCAGAAAGCGCTGGCTTCCCCATCCACCGCCCCATCTTTGAACTTACAAAGGAGGAATACGAAATGCTTTGGGAAGGTAATATTCATTTCCAAGGCCTCCATACATTTTTTGAATACCTAGAATCCAAGTCCTATAAAATTCAATTTAGGGTAATGCTTTCGCGGTACCGCGGAAAAACACGCTGCACCGAATGTAAGGGTAGCCGCCTGCGCAAGGAAGCGTCCTATGTAAAGGTCGCAGGAGAATCTTTAAATGAATTGGTGAGCTGGCCCATCGATAAACTGCAGGCGCATTTTGATAGCATTGAATTGGATGAACAAGATGCTAAAATTGCCAAACGCCTACTTATTGAAATCCAAAGCCGTTTGCGCTACCTCTGCGAAGTTGGCCTCCCTTATTTAAATCTTAATCGGGTTTCCAATACCCTTTCGGGTGGAGAATCGCAAAGGATAAACCTCGCTACAAGTTTAGGTAGCGCCTTGGTTGGTTCTACCTATATTTTGGATGAACCGAGTATTGGCCTGCATCCTCGGGATACGGAGCGCTTAATTAAGGTGATGAAAAACCTGCGCGACCTGGGCAATACCGTAGTGGTGGTAGAGCATGATGAAGAGGTAATGCAAGCCGCCGATTATATTGTAGATATTGGTCCAGACGCCGGAATCCATGGTGGTGAAGTACTATTTGCTGGCGAACCCAAGGATCTCATTGAGAACGGACAATCCTATACCGCTAAATACCTTAGAGGCGAAAGCCAGATTGAAGTTCCCGAAAAGAAGGAAGGCCGAAAGTTTATCGAGATAATTGGTGCACGAGAGAACAACCTTAAAAATGTTGATATCCAGATTCCACTCCATCGCTTTACGGTAGTAACCGGAGTTAGTGGTTCTGGTAAGTCGAGTTTAATTCGTAAAGTACTCTACCCAGCCCTAAAGAAAAGACTGGGCTCCTATGCCGATAAAACTGGGAAGTTTGGTGGCTTGCAAGGTGCGGTGCAAGATTTAGGCGATGTGGAGTTTGTAGATCAAAACCCAATTGGTAAAAGCTCTCGTTCCAATCCGGTGACTTATTTAAAAGCTTACGATGATATTCGTGCGCTTTATGCCAATCAGCCTTTATCCAAAAGCCGAAAGTATAAGGCTGGCTATTTCTCCTTTAACATTGATGGTGGTCGCTGCGAAAAATGCCAAGGTGAAGGTGAAATTACCATCGAAATGCAGTTTATGGCCGATGTGCACTTAAAGTGCGATGAATGCCAAGGCCAGCGCTTTAAGAAGGAGATTTTAGACGTGAAGTTCGAGGGTAAATCCATTTTTGATATCCTAGAACTCACCGTAGATGAAGCGATTAATTTCTTCCGCGAAAGCGAACAAACTAAAATTGCCGATAAACTACAGCCCTTGCAAGATGTGGGTTTAGGCTATGTGAGCTTAGGTCAGAGTAGCTCTACCCTTTCCGGTGGTGAGGCCCAACGTATTAAACTGGCCACCTTCTTAGGTAAGGGTCAGAGTCAGTCGCCAGTGCTTTTCATTTTTGATGAACCTACCACGGGACTACATTTCCATGATATTCAGAAATTACTGCAGAGCTTTTATGCCTTGCTTAAAAATGGACATTCTTTGGTGGTTATTGAGCATCATCCGGATATCATGAAATGTGCCGATTGGATTATTGATCTTGGTCCGGAAGGCGGTGAAAAAGGAGGCAAACTGCTCTATCAGGGTACACCGGAAGGCCTGCTTAAAGTGAAAGATTCGCATACGGCAAAATACTTGAAGGATAAACTTTAAGTCTCCTTTGGGGTTAATTGCACATGGAAAACCCCGAACGTAGATTCCGCTTACGCCAAGACGATAAAATCGTGGGCTATATGCGCAAGGTTACTGCCAGTATGGTGATGTATTCTGTGGATGGCTTTTGGTGGCGCGGTATAAAACCAGAGTACAACCAGGTGGATGAATACACTGGTATTCGCGACCGCAACAATCGTTTTATCTACGAATGGGATATTCTAGAGTTTAAAATCGACCCCGATCAAGATTATTTAAAAGGCGTGGTGCTATGGGAAGGCCGTCAAAAGGTATTTGGCATTAAACCCATTGATGGTGGAAGTTTTGTTCCACTTTTCCTGGAAGGAATAGCCCTCTTTAATCCACGTGAATTAAAGGTCTTTTCGCATTTATGGCTTAATCCTGAGCTGAAGGCGCAATTAAAGGTTCGGGACTGATTTATTTAAGCTCTTCGTTTCGGTTTGCACCTTTTTCATCTTTACGATTTCACTTTTCACAGCCACGGTATCCACTACTAATCTGGCGCATAGCCAACGGTTGATCGTTTTTATTTGTTTTTGCAATCCCGTAGTATCAGGTACGGCCCATTTTAAATTGGCCATCATCAAAGTATCCATTTCACCTTGATTATACTCTACCATGCGCGCTAAAGCGAAGCTATGCAGTCGCGGATACAACTCTTGCGCTTCTTTACTTATTTGAGCTAGTGGTAACCTTTTCCGCTCCTCTTCTTCCAAAGCCAATTTTAGGCGGGCAATGGTTTGATCTTTATCTTGGATTTGCATTTGCGATTGGGAGAATACATCAACCAATTTAGTAACCTCTTCCGAGTTCATCTGCTCCATACTTTGGGGCTGCACCACTCTAATTTCGGCCGTTTCTAAATCATAGGCTCCTAGTTTCGAGCGCCAAGATTCGATTAAAGTACCGGGAATGGGTTCACCAAAAAAGACCAAATTTATTTTTGTGCTTTCGCCAGGCTCTCGAATTACTTCCTTCTTCACCAGCTCCGCTCCTTCGAAGCTCACATTCTCATTTATAAAATTATCTACACGACGGTTAAATACCGACTCGGTAACCACATTATAAAAAGTATAAGCACTGGGCCCCGCAATTACCAATAATACCGCTGCAATATATCGGCGGGTACGCTTAGCTTTTTGCGCATCTACAAACTCCTTAATTGGGAAGTTTAAAAAGCGAACAATAACGAAAGTGGCTAGGCTGATAAAAATTGAATTGATGATAAAGAGGTAAAATGCCCCAAAGAAAAAGGACCATTGTCCGGTGGCGATTCCAAATCCCGCGGTGCATAAGGGCGGCATTAAAGCGGTGGCAATGGCCACCCCTGGAACAACATTGGTTTTTATCTTACGGTTAGCGGCTAAGATTCCCGCTAAACCACCAATAAAGGCTACAAAAACATCTAATAAGGTTGGACGGGTACGCGCCAATAATTCCGATTGGGCGTCTACTAGTGGGGTTAATAAAAAGTAAATGGTACTGGTTATGATACTCACCGTAAACATTACCGCGAAATTGGTAAGTGAGCGCTTCATGGTTACCCAGTCGTTAATGCCTAAACTAAGTCCAACCCCCAGGATCGGTCCCATTAGTGGCGAGATTAACATGGCACCGATTACTACTGCTCCCGAATTTACATTTAAACCAATGGAGGCTATTAAAATACTGAAGATCAGAATCCAAACATTATAACCTTTGAAATCGATATCCGCTTTAATCGATTCGATGGTTTCCATGGGATGCGCATTTCCTTCGATTCTTAAAGTTCGAAAGATGAACATGCGGAAATACCGCAGGGAGGTAGTAAATGCAGAGCTATGCTCAGCTGCTTGTTCTTCAGGACTTTGTCCTTCGGTTGGCGTAGTATTCTCAGCCATGCAATCAGTTTTTAGGCAAGGCTGGAAAGATATTTCAAAAAATAAATATTTATGAGCAATTTTTAGGCTTAATCCAGTGGTAGCTTTTAGACTGCTAGCCTGCATTCATTTATCCTCTTGGCTGCTCCAAATTGATAGGACTAAATGGAACAGGCAAAAATCTACCTATTAAGTAATTACCGAATAGAAAGGACTGAAAGGTATTTCAAAAGGTGGCTATCGAATATGCCGCTTTAGGGATTCATGTCCTCTAGATTCCAAATATTTAATTTCTCATTCACACTTCTTAGGAGACGGTGATTAAGAAGGCTCTGAATTTTGCTTTTATTCAAAGGCTTTTCGATATATGAAACTACCCTATTATAACTAAATGCTCTTTCCTCATCCTTTTGGTCGGTTGATGAAGATACTATTGCCACGATATGCCTCAAGCTACCTTCATGATCCTGCAAAAAGTTTAGCACATCCCAACCATCGCCATCTGGCATATTGAGATCTAAAAGAATTAAACAAAGCTTCTGCAAATTAGTATCCTGCTCATCTAGTTGTTTCAAATACTGTATCAATTTATTACCACTTGCAAATACCTGTGGCTTCAGACCTAGCCTCTTCTGAGTGACTTTGCTTTGAATTGTTTGAACTACAGGATCGTCATCCGCGATAATCACCTCAAAGTCTTTAAGAGTATCTAGCGGAATAATCGGATCTTCATTTAATAAGCCCAGCTCTTTCTCGATCTTCAGTTCCTCCTGAGTACTACTAACAATTCTCCGTATCACCTGATCCATTTCCCCAATGGCCTCATTTAGTAACTTATTTTCCTCAGACTTTATTGGCAGTAAATTATCCTCTAAAATAGCTTGAATACGTGCCAAAGGCGCACGAAGTAAATGTGATTGAGTCCATGCTATTTCTTGAAGCCTATGATTTTGATCTTTTATTTGCTCTAGATAAGACCTTTCCTTGGTTATATCCCGCACGGTACCAACCAGTATTTTAGAACCATTTGAGGAGCTTTTTTCAATTAAGGCCTTTACTTCCAGCCAAATGTATTCTCCTTGCTGATGCTCATAACGATAAGTAATATCGTATGACGCTCCTCCATCTAAAGCTTGCGAATGTTTTTGTGCTAGCTCCGCTTGGTCTTCTGGGTGAACTCTTTTAAACCAATTCAGCATATCAAAAGACTCCCAAGTATCGAATTTGAGAATATCTACTAAAACTTCACTTGGTTTAAACTCGATAGACTCTAGATCAACTGTAAAATGTCCAATGCGGGCATATTTTTGAGAGCGATTAAGGAAGTCAAGCGTTTCCTTTAGCTCCCTGCTTGTGGAGATGAGCTGATTGCTATTGGTTAAATCTTTGTTTAGTTTTTTAAGTAATTGATGGCTATCCTGATCTATCTCCCGTTGAGTGCTCTGTTCAAAAACCACCCAAAAACCAATTAAATAATTATCAAAAGTAATTGGGTAATAATATATAGAATCCGCGGATGCACGTTCAAAACTTATATGTATTGGACTATTATTAGGAAAAAAGGCCCTTGGTATTGGGCCCCTACTTTCAAAAAGAGAAGAATAAACTTCATTACTAATCCCTAAACCTTCAAGGCTAATATCCATCAATTGATTAAAGGCATAGTCGGGTAAGTTTACAGGTTGTCCTTTCGTGAAGCCAAATTCACGGGTACCGAGCAATTCACCATTTATTTCTTTAACACTGTAATAGGCCAGTTTATTTATTTCTAAAACCTTGGATATCTCTTGTAATATCTTTTTGCATAGCTTCAACCAATCGTTTGCTGAATCATCAAATAAATCTGAAACCATATTTAAAGCCCTAAATAATCGGTTTTTTCTTTTAAGCTCCTTTTGAGCAGCTAAAAGCTGATTCTCTTTAAGCACTCGCTCTGTAATATCTTGAATCGTTCCGCGGGTAATTATGGGTTTACCGGTTTCTTTATCAAATTCGGTACGAACAATACGCTCAACATACTTCAGCTCGCCCTTAACTTCAACCATGTGCTTAATGGTGTAGCTCTTCTGGGTTTTTAAATGCAGCTCCCAATTATTCATTAAGCGCTGGTTCTCCGCTAATGGCATTCGCTTTAAAAGGGTTGGCATAAAGGGTTCCCCTTGGGGAACATCAAATAAACGAGCTGCATTTTTAGAATGATAGAAGCTTTGTTTTACATGGTCTATCTCTAAACTACCAAGTTTCGCCATGCGACCGGCTTCTTCTAAATATTGCTCCTTTTGCAACAAGTCCCTTTCCAATTTTACGCGCTCACTCACATCGATACCAAAAAGCATTAAGTCCGCTCCTCTTTCCTGGGTCTTAATGGCTATCCAATCAAAATGGAGATTTTCGTCAATTTGGCAAGTAGTTTCAAACTCTGTACGGCTTTCAGAACTTTTAATAAAATGCAGGAGCCTTTCATTTAAAAATTCGGGTTTTGTGCCCTGCACCAAGAAGCGGCTTTGAAGGCTACCGCCAACTTTCATGGTTTCGAACATCTCGTATCCAGCAGTATGAAGATTCAGAATTTTCAAGCTATTGTCGAGAGAAATAAATACAAAGGGGCTATTCTCTAGCACTGTTTTGCTGAAATCCCGCTCACTTTGCAATGCTAAAGCCATACTTTTTTCTGCTCGTAAATCCTTGAGACTGGCATATACAACAATTGGCTCCTCTGTTTTCGGGTCCCTAATAACCTTCGACTCTAAACGTACTGGAATAAGGCTTCCATCGGCATGTTTGAAAGTCAATTCAAACTGTGCTTGGCTTTCACTAAAGGCTGTTTTAAAGCTCCCCTGGATTAATTTTAGTTCCTCTTTGGGCCAATAATCAAAAGGGGGCTTCATCGCTAAAAGCTCTTGGCGAGTATAGCCAAGCAATTCACAAAAAGCATTGTTAACCTGAAGGTGATTATGTGTTTTGGCAGAATTGATTGCCAAAGGAGTTTCAACTTCTTCCAGAATGTAGTCATTAATAAAGGCTTGCTCCTCTTTTTTAGTAGTGAGATAGCGATCGCTTAAATATTGACTTAAGAAATTGGAAAATAGCTCAAATAAACTGCTAAGCTCATTGGGTGGTGACTGCTTTTTCCAGTTTACTATAATTACCGCTACTAACTCACCGTCATTATAAATTGGAAAGAATAGAGCCTTATTGAATTCCGATTCTTTAAGATAGGATTTAATACCATCTGGGAGCTTTCTATCATTACTATTGGCCTCCAGAAACGCTGTATCTGCATTAGCCGTCATCCATTCCTTAAAAACATCAATTCTTTCTAATGCCTCAGGTTCTAAATTTCGATTTAAGCCTTTACTAAAACTAACGGGATCTTTCTGAACTGCATTTTCCAGCATTGACAATTCTTGGAAAGGTATCGCGTGGATTAAGTCTATTTTAATGCATTCTTCAAAGGTGCTAAATGCCCTACTCCAAGCTTCTTGCTCAAATGGTTTCTTTTTAAGGAGATGCTCTTTATGCAGATCACTGATTAGCTTCAATATCCGCTTTGACCTGCGGATTATATCTTCTTGATAAAGGGCCTCACTTACTTCATGGACAGAAATAAAAATCCGATCGTATTTCTTTGTAATCGAAAAATCAAAAAATCGTTTTCCCTCTTGGTTTCTTAATTCTACTGCCCGATGATGTATACTTTTAGAATCATCGTTCAAGCTTTCAAGCTTAAAATCTAATTCAAAAGACTGACTGATTAATTGATAAACATTGGTGTTTCGGGCCTTTTCTAATTTAATACCCGTGAGTCGCTCCCAAGAACTATTTATAGTAATGAGCTCCCCATCTAGATTTGCTATAAGAAAGGAATTACGATTTAAATCTAGGACCTGACTTAAATCTCTGCCTATTTCAACTTCCTTGCTAATATCCAAATGCAAGCCAAGCATTCTTATTGGTTTCCCCTCTTCTAAAATGACCTTTCCTTTGCAGTAGATGTGTACCTCATGTCCCTCAGCATGCTGGTAACGCAGAATTTGCTCGTAGGGAACAGCCGGATTCGCAATATGCTGTTGAACTAATTCTTGAGCTTTTTGTGCGTCCTCAGGGTTAACTAAACTTTGCCATGCTTTAGGTGAGTGCTCTTTATCCTTGGGGTTGTAGCCTAAACTTGTCCAGAATGATGGACTTAAATACTCCTTTTCAGGATTCTCTAAATCCCAGTACCATATTCCATCCAGCATTTCATTATTAACGAAAGCTATTATTTCGTCATTGGTCTTAAAGAGCTGAAAGAGTTCCTCTTGGAGATAGAACATCGACTTAGAAATGAGAAGGTTTACAGTTCAGTTTGGAACTGCAAAACGAACAAAATTTACCGCTCAAAGTTTTCATATTTCGATGAATCACCTTTTTAACACCATGAATGACCGGATTTCGACGATGAACAGCTTTAGATATGAATCTTACACTAGTGCGTCTTTCCGATTTTAAGAATGCAATGCCACAAGCACGATCTTTCAATAATGCAAGCTGTTACAATCTTCTACTCCACATTTTTTAGGTTTTGGCGGTAAGGATCATTTGCTTTAAAGGCCTACAACTTCTGCTTTTCAGGCGAGCAAGTTTACTTTGCTGGTGAGCACCAAATAAAAACCTCAGGTACTTTTTAGTAAAAGTACCTGAGGAAATAATTTTTTCTCCTGAGCTTTTTATTTTTTCTCAGGTGCTTTTTCCTGAGTAAGAGTGGCTAGGCTAAGATAAGCTTCTTAAAAATAGAGCAAATTTGAAGCCAAAGCCGATAAATTAGGGAAATGCTAACTGAGCCTCGCAAGTAAGGATTGCACCTCCTCGGCATTTTTTTGGGCATTGCCTATAAAGATATGATTCTCCCAAACTAGCACCGGTCGTTTTAAAAAACTGTAATGCTCCAAAAGCAAATCTCGAATGGCTTCTTCGCTCAATGTCTCTGCCCCTAAATTACGCTCTTTATAAAGACGCGCCCTACGGCTGAAAAGTGCTTCATAAGAACCCGCCAGTTTTTTAAGTTGATGGAGCTCATCTGCCGAAAGGCCTTGCTTCTTAATATCCTGAAGCTCCAATTCCTCTGGTAAATCCCAAGATTTCATTAGTCTTTTGCAGGTATCGCAAGTGCTTAAGTAAAAGAGCTTTTTCATTCTTTCCAATCCTTTTCAATTTTCTCACGCAAGGGCCAGGCAGAGTCGCCTAAGCGCTTCATGGTCCATTCTAATTCGAGAGCTATTCGCTCATCTTCCGCTAATTGCCAATCGGTACCCGAACGACGCAAACTTGCATTAAGCTGTTGTAAAATAAGAGCCGCGGCTACCGATACATTAAAACTTTGGGTAAAACCGTATTGCGGAATGCGCACTCTAATATCAGCCGCTTCCTTGGCTTGCTCAGAAACTCCCTCCCATTCAGAACCCATCAATAAGGCCAATGGCTCACCATTGTGTTGCAAATCGGGCAGGGCTACTTTCCCTTCAGGATCTGCAACAATTAGTTGGTAGTTCTGGCCTTTTAGGACTTGCAAACATTGTTGAAGATTATCTTCATCACGCGCCTGGTAGCGATGTAAACTTACCCAGTTGATAGAACCTTTGGAGATGGCTTCTGCCAATTTCGGCTCATATTGTTGGCTTACTAAATGCACATCTTGAATACCAAGGATGTCTGCGGTGCGCAATAATGCGCCGGCATTATGCTCTTGTCGAATATCCTCGAGCACCAAACATATTTTACGCGTACGCTGCGCCGCAACCTCTTCAATTCTTTTTACCCGCTGCGGGGTGAGATGATTCTTTAAGGCCTTAAGTAATTCCTTTTCAGGTATTGTCATTTAAAATAATCCGGTGATATTCCCTTTACTATCTACGTCGATATTTTGAGCAGCCGGCACCTTTGGTAGGCCTGGCATGCGCATGATATCACCCGAAAGGGGGATTACAAAACCTGCTCCGGCGGCAATTTCTATCCCACGAACGTGGAAGGTAAAACCTTCGGGTCGACCTTTTAAATTTGGATCATCGCTTAAAGATTTTTGCGTTTTAGCCATGCAAATGGGCGCCTGATCCATTCCTAAAGCCTGAATACGTTTTAAGTCTAATTCAGCTCTACTACTATAGCTTACTTTGGCCGCACCATAAAATTCGATGGCTACTTTTTCGATTTTATCCTTTACTGGAACATCCAAATTATAAAGGAAACTAAAGTCGTTGTTGCCTTCCTCAATTGTTTCCAATGCTGCTTTGGCTAATTCTACCGAACCAGCTCCTCCATCGGCCCAAGCCGTGCTGCTAACTGCGCGAACACCAAGCTTGGCACATTCTCCAATAATGGCTTCTACTTCTTCGGTAGTATCGCTAGGGAAACGGTTTACCACTACTACCGCAGGTAATCCAAATTTGGCTACATTTTCTAAATGTTTTTCCAAATTCACCATGCCTTTGCGGAGGGCTTCCACATTCTCATTTTGCAGTTCCTTTAAATCTTGACCACCATGATACTTTAGAGCTCGAACGGTGGCTACTAAAACCACTAATTCCGGGGCTAAGCCGGCGGCTCGACATTTTAGGTCAAGGAATTTTTCACCGCCAAGGTCGAAACCAAAGCCTGCCTCCGTAACCACATAATCGGCCAAACGAAGTCCCATTTGTGTGGCGATAATAGTATTGGTACCCTGGGCAATATTTGCGAAAGGCCCACCGTGCATTAATACCGGATTAGCTTCTAAGGTTTGCACCAAATTGGGCTTAATGGCATCTCGTAAAAGGGCAGTCATTGCGCCATGCGCTTTAAGATCCCTTGCAAATACCGGCTTCCGATCGACGGTATAGCCCACCAAAATATTACCTAAGCGCTTTTTAAGATCATTAAGGTCTAAGGACATGCATAAAATGGCCATAATCTCAGAAGCGGCGGTAATATCAAAACCGGTTTCGCGCGGCATACCGTGGGTTTTACCACCAAGACCAACATTTATATTTCGTAAAGCCCGATCGTTTAAGTCAATTGCCCGCTTCCACAAAATAGATCGCGGATCTAAACGAGGCTCCATATTGAAATGCAGATGATTGTCAATCATTGCCGATAAAAGGTTGTTTGCCGATTCGATGGCCGAAAAGTCACCACAAAAATGAAGATTGATATCTTCCATCGGCACTACTTGCACGTGACCACCACCAGTGGCCCCTCCTTTAATTCCGAAAACCGGACCTAAAGAAGGCTCCCTTAAAACTGCTAAGGATTTCTTTCCTAATTTACTTAAGGCATCATGCAAGCCAATGCTCATGGTAGTTTTGCCTTCTCCGGCCGGAGTGGGTGAAATTGCAGAAACCAAAATTAGCTTGCCTTGCTTGGCACCAGCGGCAGTACTGAGGGGTAATTTAGCTTTGTATTTTCCGTAAAATTCGAGTTGATCTGCAGCTACATCTAATTTGGCTGCAATTTCTTCAATGGGCTTAGGCTCGTAGGCCTGAGCGATATCTAGGTCGGTCATAGTTAATTATAAATAGAGCAAAAAGTGCATTAGCTTTTTGTCGTAAAAAAATGAGTAA
>CATMQD010000065.1 GCA_950073045.1 uncultured Flavobacteriales bacterium
CAAAGCATGAAACCCGGAGAATCACCGGTCGACCGCAGGGAGAATCGCCTTTAAGCTTCCTAGAATTTTTGGATACTTTTTTTTCATGAAAAAAGTATCGGAGAATACATGAATAGTACAAAATAAATAATGATTCAAAATGCAGATACATAGCAATTTGATTGATTTGTTTTATGATAGACGCTTGCTGCGCGCTTTTAGACTTGATTCTGCTGAAATAAAGGATTATGCTGGTAGTGATGATTGTGGTTCTAGGACAAACAATATTTTTTCCTTAGCCATTCTCAAACCTAAGTTTAAGTCATGCATTTAGCTATCTTCCTAAAATGAAGAAGTTCTTAATTCTAGTGCTCATACTAAGCGCCTGTTCTGCAAGGCAAACTACCACAAGGGCCGATTTTAGTTATTGGGAAGGGCATTATCAATGGCAAATTAGAAACGATTCTACTAGTCAGGATTTGGAATTAAGCCTAAAAGCTAATGGCCGAGCCCTTATGGGGATAAGGGATTACCGCGATGCAGGCAGGGTAAAAATATTTAAAACCAAGGCTTTGGTCCATCAATCGGGACAGTTAATACTGCCTTTTGAGGAAGACACTTTTAAAATCGATAGTGCCTGGTACTACCATTCTTATCGCTGTAATAACTGTGGTCCATTGGAAAACCTAAATCAAAAAACTGATCTCAATAATACCCATTGGCAACTAACGATAATGCCTGGCTACAATTTAGTGGAGCATGGTGGTAGGGCTTTGAGTTTAGGTATAAGTGCTGACACTCTTTTTGGTGGTTTCGCTGGCTGCAATCACTTTGGTGGAACTCTTAAAATTGATAGTAGTGGTCTATTTGAAATTATAGAAATGAACTCCACCCTATTGTATTGTGAACCAATGGATTTAGAGGGAACATATCATGCTAATCTGCGAAAAGTAAGAAGCTATCGCAGTGAGATGCCTCAAAGACTAAGACTCTTAGATTCAAATGGGAATGCCCTACTCTATTATGATCGTAAAACCATTCTAGAGGATTAGTTATTTTTCCCCATCTTCGGGCATCCAAGCCAAAGCCATGAATGTTAAAGAAAAACTTAGCCGCTATTTACCAGAAATAGGCATCCTTTTCCTCTTAACACTATTCATTTACTTTCATGGTTTATTTCTGCCCTTCTTCCTCAGTTTAATCGCGGCTTATGCTATTGGCGACAAGCTTAAAATGAAATTGCGATTTATAAAAAACTGGGAATTGAGGCTTAGTCTGTTTCTACTTCTATCGCTCAGTGCGCTCCTACTCTTTTTGTCGCTTAGCACCAACTTTATCATTCGTGATGTACAGCGCTTCTCTGCTAGCTTTAATCTTCTTTGGGATGAAAATCAAGATCAATTGGATGCGGGCGCCCAAAAAGTAAAAACCTGGGTGGCCGACTTTTATGATCCCCAAGAACTGGAAGCGACGATAAAGGAGAAATTAGCTGGGGCTGATAGTTTGGGTACTTCTGATAGTCCAGATTTAAAGGCCTTAGGCGAAAGCTTGCAAAAAATCCCGGATCTCTTTAAGTCCAAGCCCAAGGAAGATCCTGGCTTCCAATTACCTCAGTTTAGCTTTTGGTATCAAGTAGGCTCCTTCTTCCTTTATCTGGTCTTGATTCTCTACAATTACAACTATTTCGATAAGCTGCGGAATCGTTACCAAAATCCAAATTTGCAAAGCAATTGGAAAACCTTTTGGGATGATTTTGATCGCAGCTTTGTTCGCTACTTTAAGCTGCGCACTAAAATCGTGCTTTGGCTATTGCCAATTTTTGCTCTTTGCTTTATCATCCTCGATTTACCGGGCACCTACCTTTATCTCCTAGCCTTGGTATTCCTGCTTTACATCCCTTATTTTCAATACTTTCTATTAATCCCAATCGCTCTTTCTACCTTAGTATTGAGCACCGAAATTAGCTTGTCCTATTGGTGGATCATTGGCATCATTTCCTTCACCTTTATTTTGGCAAGCATAGTAGAAGAAGTATTTCTTATTCCAAGAATTATGGAGGCCAATATTGGTTTAAACCCTGTGCTGATGGTGCTGGGCTTAAGTTTTTGGACCTATACCCTAGGAACTACAGGGGTACTAATTGGCATACCTTTAAGCAGCTTAGCCATTATCTACCTAAAGCGTTTCATTTTACCGAAATGGTTTCCGCAAAAATCAGCTTAAGGAATTTAAAACCAAGAATCTTTGTAATACACTATTCAAATCTTCAGGCTGAATAGGCTTAGGAATAAAGGCTTTGCAACCCACGGCGATTGCCTCTTGTTTATCTTCTTCAAAAGCATTGGCGGTAACTGCCACGATTGGGGTAGGATGATTTTTATAACGCTCGCTACGGGTAATTCTGCGGGTAGCTTCTATTCCATCCATTTCTGGCATTTGTAAATCCATGAGGATTAAACCAAAATCTTCTTCCAAAAAGGCTTCTAATGCTTTAAGACCATTATCTACAGTTTTAACGCTAAGCCCCTTACGCTCCAATAGCATGGAAATTACCTTTTGATTTACGGGATTATCCTCGGCTACTAAAACCTTCTGACTTAAGCCAGGAGGTTGGTGATTAGGGTCATTCTGGCCCTCGGCTTTTAAAGGTCCCATGGTAAAATCGAGGTAGAAGGAAAAAGTGGTGCCCTCTCCTATTTTACTATCCACCATTAACTCTCCTCCCATCATCTTAATGAGTTCGAAGGTAATCGCCAATCCCAAGCCTGTTCCACCAAAACGTTTTTGTATGCTTCGGTCGGTTTGAGAATAAGCCTGAAAAAGGGTCTTTAATTTTGATTCTTCAATGCCTATTCCGGTATCTTCTATGGCAAAGAAAAGTCGCACTTGGTTTTCTTTCTCCTTGTGCAATTGACGCACAATCAATTTAACCTGGCCCTCTTTGGTGAATTTCAAAGCATTGCTCAAGAGATTAATCATTATCTGCTGTAAGCGTAAGCCATCAGCGATAACCAAAGAATCTAAATTAATAGCCGAATCCAGACTTAATACATTCGAATTCTCTTCCGCTTTAAAGCGAAACATCTCAATTAAATTGGAAAGGCTAGACTCCAAATCCATGGGTTGAGGATGCAGTTCCATTTTACCGGCGTCGATCTTCGAAAAGTCTAGGATCATATTTACTAAGTCGCCCAAATGCTTAGCCGAAAATTCTATGATATTCATGAATTCCGCCCGCTTTGTGGGATCGTTGGTATCCTTAAGAAGATGAATCATACCTAAAACGCCATTTAAGGGCGTGCGTATTTCGTGACTCATATTGGCCAAGAAATAAGACTTCACCTTAGCATTGTGCTCCGATTGCTTGGCATTACGCCTAAGGTCGAGCATCGTGCGGCGAAGCTTTTCATTCATCTTCCTAAAATCCTGCAATACCTCCTCAACCTCTAAAGTCTGACTATTTAGGTTTTTGAATAATCCCCGACTTTGAAAATCGTTTTGAGTGTATTCGCGTAGGGCCTGACTAAAATCTTTGAGATCTTTGCTGATATTCCGGGAAAGGCTAATACTCAGGAGCAGAATTAAAAAGATCATAATTAAGCCCAGCCCATTAATCATTTTATTTAAGCGAGTTCTTAAGTCCTGCAAATCAGCACGAATCTCGGCTAATGTTATTTCAAACTCCGACTTTAGAGCGGTGTTCATCTTAGCGATACTATTCGAAATACCTTGCTCCTCACCCAGTCCTATTTTTCGCTGCACCCTTGCATAGGCATTAAACTTAGTAGCATAAGACTTTAGCAGGCTATCGAGTTTTCCATTAGGATTTTTTTCAGCGCGTAAGTCTGAATAATAGCGATTAAATTTATCTACATAAGTCCAATCTAAACGATTAATAAAATCCTTCTCATGTCGACGCAGAGTTAGGTACTCTAATGGCGCCAGCAGGGCTTCATCTTCTATTTGGTGGACGGCAGACCTTAATTCTCCCTCAAGTCCAAAATCTTTATAGCCACGTTTTAAAACCAATTTGCCTAGTGCAGCAACAGAATCATTAAGACCATTTATGGAAAGTTCTAAGGTGTGAAGGTTTTCAAATGGAATACTTAACTCACGTGCTCTAATTTGCACCTGCTTCATTGTATGCAGCAGCTCTGCATTATTCTGATGATAATTATCGAGATACTGCTGGTGCCCATCCTTATAAAAACTACTGTCTTTATAACCTTGCAATAGGAATAGCTGCAAGTTCTGGTTATTGCTCAGTTGAGCACTCTGAATGTCTTGACTATTCTGCAATATGGAGCTTAGCTCAACCCTCCGATCATCAAAAACATTAAAGGCCAGTCCCCAAAAAACAAATAAAACAACAATAAGAATAAAGGCCCTTAAAACTCTAAACTGTAAGGTCTTAAACCACGTACTCCACTTCATCTAGCAAAAATGAGCTTGGAAGGTGAATTCAATGTTGCAGAGATATTAATTCTTAGCTGTGATCTTTTAGTACTAAGTATTGGCCTTAAGGGATGTTCTTTCTGCAAATCAAATATTTAAATTCCGATATTTCCATACCAGAAGACCAGCATGGGGTACTTTTTATATTAAAAGCCTCTTCGATTTCGGCCAACAAAGATTTATCGCTAGTTTTCAAATCTTAAAATAGATTATAATGAGAACAATCCTAAGCCTAGTATTCTGCACATTTCTCCTCAATATCGGTTTTGCACAAAGCGAGGATGCGATACGAAAAGGGTTTAAGCAGTATCAAGATTTTTTGAAAGCAGGTGAATATGAAAAGTCAATGGATTTGGTTTATCCAAAGCTTTTTGATTTAGTACCAAAGTCCACCTTACTAGATGCAATAAAAAGCACCTTCAATGACCCTAATCTTGAAATAGAAATGGGGGATGGTAAAATCCTTGAAATTGGAAAGGCTCAGAAGGTTGAGGGTGAATATTTTTCTTTCATTTCCTATGAAAGCGTAATTAAAATGAAGGCCAATGCCTCCGGTGAAGCTGAACAGGAAGCCATTAATGTTCAATTGAAGGCTAACTTCGAAGAAAACTTCGGCGCAAATAATGTTTCTTATGATGAGGAAACAGGATTCTTTACAATTAAGGTTAAAGAACAATCCTTGGCTATTTCACCAAATGGCAAAGATTCTTGGAAGTTCCTTACTCTACAAAAGAATCAGCTAATGCTGATGGAACAGATTTTACCTGCGGAAATTTTGGAGCAGGTGAAATAGAGTACTTAGTATTTAGTACTTGGTATTTAGTATGCTTAAAATGATGTTCTTGCTCCTGAGTTAACTGAATGTTGGGAGACGCTAGACTTGATTTTGCTAGAGTATTAGTGGTTGCACGTATTGAAAGTCTTCAGATATTTCAGTCCTGTGGTCTCTGAATTCTTTGTGTTAAAGCAAAGCCAATACATTAATACTTAATCAATCCACCACTCCGTAAGTGGTCGGTCTTTCTCCATAGCAAAACGCTCGCCGATCATCGGGTGAATCATTTCTAAGTTTAAGCGCTTGGCCTCAGCTTTAAAGCGCTCTATGGGATCGGTCCATTCGTGCATGGCTAAAGTGAAAGCACCCCAGTGAATAGGCATTATTAAGTTGGCTTTTAAATCCAGACCAGCCTTTACACTTTCCTCGGGCATCATATGAATATCGCTCCAGGCTTTGTTATACTGTCCACATTCTAACATGGCAAAATCGGGAGCGCCATAACGTTCTCCAATTTCCTTGAAATGTGGACCATAGCCGCCATCGCCACTAAAATAGATCTTCGCCTTTTGGCCTTTTATATACCAAGAAGCCCATTGGGTGCTACTTTGTCCTGTAAGACCCCGTCCCGAAAAATGACGCGAAGGACAAGCAATAAGCTGAATCCCGGCTAATTCAATTTCTTGCCACCAATCCAATTCACTAATCTGATCTTCAGCAATACCCCAGCGTTTTAAATGCGAGCCCACCCCAAGCGCGGTATACCAATGTCCAACCTCCGATTTTATCTTTTGAATAGTTGGATAATCTAGGTGGTCGTAGTGATCATGCGATAAAATCACGGCATCAATATCCTTTAAATCTTCAATGGGGATGGCCTTTTTATAAGGATAGCGTTTACTGCCAAAACTTAAAGGAGCAGCATATTCGCCTAACATCGGGTCTATTAAAATCTTTTTCCCTTCTAGCTCAAATAAAAAGGCGGAATGACCATACCAAGTAACATAGGTTAAGCTATCGATGGCTTCCTTATTTTCCCCGAAATGCACTTCTAAACTGTCCTCAGGACTGGTGTTTACTGCTCGCATATACTCACCAAGCGTAGAAAATACGGCCGATAAGGAGGCCGTGGTGGTGGGAATTAAATTGATGAATTTCCCATCTTTCCAATTGGGAGACTGACTAATACGCTCTAAGTCTGCACCTTTAGGTTTTTGCCCAATTTGTGGCGCAAACTGCAGAAATAGAAAAACCGCTAAACTAAAGAGCGCAATAAGGCTTAAGACAATTATTCCCAATCTCTTAAGAAATTTTAAAATTCGACGCATGGTCTAAAATTGATGAACTAAAAACAAATAAGCTGATTGGGCATTGGCATTTAAGGATACATTGTCCTGAAAGCCATTGTTATTAGAACCAGCGTAATTATATCTCAAAAGGGGGATTATTTCCAAACCTATTAAAAAATCGGATGGCAATTGGTATTGCAGTCCAAACACATATCCAGCTCCTAAGAATAGATTGGTGCTATTATTTGATCCGCCTAAACCAAATTGAAGCTCCGGTCCGTAAAGCATAGAAAGCTTATCATTAATTGACTTCCGCTTTTCATATCCAGCAGAAAAGGCAAGGTTAAAATTAAAGTTATTGGGCGGCGAACTGGCAGATGCACTAACTTGTAGAGCAGCGATTCGATAACGCCAAAAAGAGTTTGCACCACTTTGGTCCTTATAAATGACTCCAAATCCATTGAAATCATTCAGGTGAAGGCCAAATTCCATTTCATCATTTTTTGACTTCACTTCGTTTTGGGCACTGCCAAATAGTGGTAAACAGAGCAATAGGCTTAGCAGACTTAATCTCTTCATTCTTTATACAATTGATTTTAATCCTTCACTGTAGGGAGTAACTTGAAAGTCAAAGGTAGCTTCAAATTTGTCGGAATTAAAAATGTAATCGCGGTCGTACTGATAAAGCATTTCTTTAAACTCTTTCATTATAGGCATAAAGAGTCCCATTATACTCATAATGGTTTTGCCAGCCACCATAGTTTTGGGCTTCGTCCCTGTTAAAGCAGCCAATTGCTCGATATACTCTTTTCCAGTTAGAGGGTTTTTAGCCGTAGGTAAATGCCATTCTTCACCCCATGATTTATCGGAATTACCTAAAATGGCCGTGGCCTTTCCGGCATCTGCCGTATAGGTAAAGGAATGTTTAAAATTGGTAGAACCGAACCAATTAGCCGCCTTTCCCGCCTTTAGCGGTTTTAAAACCCCTTCATTAATAACACTTACTGCCCCAGCATTAGGACCATAAAAATCGGCGGCCCGAGCCACGGTAGCTATAATACGCCCTTCATTATGAGCTTTCCATAGCTTTTGTAAAATAGCATTGCGCACTTTACCCTTTCCCGATTGGGGATCTTTGCGAGCTTCTTCTGTAATATTATTCATGCACTCGGGATGATAGGCGTAGATATTATCGAAGAAAACCAGTTTAGCTTGATGTTCTGCGCAAGCCTCAATTACATTCATCATTATCTGCGGCCACATTTTTTGCCAAGTTGGTAAATGATAGTTTAGGCCTACCGTAAGATACACCACCTCACTGCCTTCTACCGCCTTGCTGCAGGCTTGAGCATCCATTAAATCTGCTGGAAACAGCTCCTCATTACCCACAACAGTTTTGGGGTTTCGAGCTACCAAGCGCACTTTATCTGTATAATCAACTAAGGCCTTGGCCAATTCGGTACCAATTACGCCACCCGCTCCTAATATTGTTTGCATCTTAATTTTTTGGTAAAGATTAAAGCTTGATAAGAAAACCACAAGTAAAGGAAACTGGTAAGTTGACTAAGGGCTGTGAATGGAACCTTTTAGGTGGTAAACGATAAGTTAACATCAAGCTTTCTTTGGTAATCTGTTCATAATATTGAAGCAAGTATGAGTTTACAAGTCCGTCCGAGGTTTGCATCTATTCAAACAACAGAATTATGCTTAAAAAACTATTTACTCTTACATTATTGATTACTGCCTTTGGACTTAGCGCTCAACAGAGCATGCTAACTCGTTATATTCAAGCTACTGGCGGTCAGTTAAACGATACCTTAGACAATGGTACTGTAGTAACTTTAGACCTTTCTACTGACGATGCAGAGCAAGAAAACGACGAGGTTGATGGTCCTTACGACGATGATTTAGATTGTGGATGGGAAGGTGCTCCTGACGATTTAAATATCCTAAACTTAGGACTTCGTTTCCGTGACCTTTGGATTCCAAATGGTGCCAGTATCGATTCAGCATTTATTGTACTTCACGCTCACGAAGGTAAATCTGCTGCTGATGTAGCGATGATTACCATTAAAGGTGAAGCTGCTGATAATGCTGCCACTTTCGACTCAACCAATTTTAACGACAATTACCTATTAACCGATCGTCCAACTGTTTCTACCGAGGTTAGCTGGACTGTAGCTGAGGACTGGACTATTTGGCAACCATACAGCACTCCTGATGTGGGTGGAATTATCGAAGAGATTGTGGCTCGTCCGGGTTGGACTTCTGGTAATGCAATTGCCTTTATTTTAGAAGGTGAAGATCAAGGTCCTAGCACCGTTGAAAATGCACGTGAGTTTACCTCTTTCGAGAATATCGCCGATCCAGATGATGTTGATCCACAAGGAAATCCTGGTGATGGAACCAACCACCCAGAGCGTCGTCCTTACTTAATGATTTATGTAAATGGTCCATTAGGTCAGCAAGAAATTAAAATTACTCCTAGCCTTAGCATTTTCCCAAATCCATCTGAGAATGGTATCATTCACTTAGAGTTAAGCTCTGATGATCATGCTCAAGTGGAAGTAGTAAACCTTGCGGGAAGCGTGGTAGCTCAATACGAGGTTGCTGAAGAGTTAAACACCTTCAACCTTTCTGATTTAAATCCTGGTATTTACCTAATGAAAGTTGCCCAAAACGGGGAAGTTTCTACTCAGAAGTTCGTGATCAAATAAGATCCTTTCCATTATAGGCCAGTGCTGGAGATTCTGTCTCTGGCACTGGCTATTTTATTACCGCCAACACCTAACCACATGCAAAGGGTTCTATTATTCCTTGCTCTTTCCCTTTATGGCTTTCAGAGCTTTTCTGCCGATTTTAAAGGGCGGATTTTAGATGCTGATAACAAAGAAGCGCTAATCGGAGCTAATATTATCATCGTCGGCAGTAATCGTGGGGAGACTACCGATATAAACGGTCGTTTTCATTTTAAAAATTTACCTGCGGGCACCTACACTTTTAAGCTTAGCTATATTGGCTATGAAGCCCAAGACCTAGAAATTACTCTTGCAGAGAATCAATTATTAGAGCGCGATCTCTTCATTAAACCGGGAAGCGAAGAGCTGCAAACGGTTTTAGTACAAGCTCGGATGCGTGGACAATACCGAGCTTTAAATCAACAGAAGAATGCCGAAAACATCCAAAACATTGTAGATGCCGAACAAATTCAGTCTTTTCCAGACTTAAATGCCGCAGATGCATTACAACGAATTACGGGCATTACCCTGCAAAGGGATCAAGGGGAAGGGAAATATGTGCAGTTAAGAGGCACCCCTCCCGAATTCACCAATTTTAATGTAAATGGCATTCAGCTTCCAAGTCCCGAAAGTGAAATTCGCACTGTGGGCATGGATGTTATAAATGCCTCTCAGATACAAACCATTATTGTTTCTAAGGTGCTTCGCCCTGATATGAATGCGGACGCCATTGGCGGCAATGTAAACCTTAAAACCAAAAGAGCCGAAAGCACCGAACCCGAAATAAAAGCGGTACTGGCTGGAGGAATCAACAATTTACGCCAAACTGGAAATGGCGAGTTCCAATTCACCTTTGCCCAAAGAAAAGAACGCTTCGGTTTTTTGGTAAATGCCAATTATACCTATACCGATCAAGGAGCGGATAACATCGAATTTAAGTACGACAAGGGGGTATTTTTTGGCGATACCGGTCGCGATAATTACCACCTGCAATACAGCGAGGTGCAATTACGTCACTACAATATCGTAAGGCAGCGTACCGGTCTTAGTGCTACCCTAGACTATCATTACGACGATCGTACCACCTTCTACCTTAGTGGGATGTTTAATAATTATACGGATGATGAAGTCCGTCGCCGAAAGGTATATACCTTAGATGATGCCACTTCTGAACGTTCCTATTTATACGGTGGCATTGAGCATGACTTAAAGGATCGGCATAAAGAACAGTCGATCTCCATGTTAAATTTGGGTGCCGAGCATAATTTTTACCGTGCCAAAATAAACTACGAGCTTTCTTGGTCGGAAGCTATTGAGCGACAACCCAATCGCATGGAAGTGGTTTTTGATAATCCCGGACAAGCGATAAACATTCGCTTCGATATGAGTGATCCCGAATATCCAAAGGCGACCTTCCCTAAACTCACCAATTCCTCCAATGCCACCGATTGGGATAATTATGAAATGGATAAACTTCTATTCGAAGACCATCTGGCCATAGACCGAAACCTAGTTGGCCGTTTTGATGTAGAAGTCCCCTACCGTTCGGCTATGGGTACCGGCTATTTTAAAATTGGTAGCCTGATTCGTGGTAAAGATAAATCGCGTGATATCCGCGCAGCATCCTATGGCGCCTATCGTCCCACCAGTAACCTCTACCCCATTCCAGGCGATACCTTAAGCTTAAGCCGAGTGGCGGATGATTTTTACGACGGTAATTTGCTCGACCAAGGCTATGTAATGGAAGTAATGCCGAATGGTGATAAGATGCGTGACTTCTTTGAAGAATTCCAAAGCCTTTTTATCTACGGCAGTGAAGGTATTACGGAAACAAGAGAACGCACCTTTGGTCAAGATTATGTGGCCACCGAAAATGTTTATGCCGGCTATGCGATGGTAAAACACGACATCGGTAAGTTGATGATTTTAACGGGTTTGCGATTTGAACAAACTGATATCAACTACCAAGGCTATCGCATCTTTAAAAGTAGTTCGAGCTTTATAACGGGCATGGATACCATCAGCAACAGCCGTAGCCAAGCCTTTACCCTACCCAATTTACAATTCAAATATCAGCTACAGCCAGATTTTAATATTCGAGCGGCTCTCACTTATAGCTATGCGCGTCCAAACTTCCGTGATGTGATTCCGTATCGCGTACAAGCGGAGCGTAATGAAGTACAGTTTGGTAATCCTGATATCAATTATCCCTTGGCTACTAATGTAGATTTCTTGGCCGAAAAATACTGGGGAGCTGGTAATATGGTTTCGGGCGGCTACTTCTTTAAAAGGATTGATGACTTTATCTTTAATTATCGAATTAATGGATTTGAAGGCGATCCGCGCGAAGCGAATTTAAGTCGAGTGCAAGTTGAAATTCCTTTAAATGGAAAAGCTGCTTTTGTACATGGAGTGGAATTACAAAGTCAGTTTATGACCCGCTGGTGGCCTGGGTTCTGGAATAATTTCGGATTCTTTGGCAATTACACCTTTACCGCTTCTGAAGCCATTATTAACGAGCGCTTACCAGCCAATGATTTTAGTAATATCATTCTCTTTGGGGAAGACTATACCTCCTTCTTTAATCGTGAGGTGGAAGAAGTAATTCCCCTACCTGGTCAGTCGCCACACAGCTTAAACCTGGCCATCTTTTACGATACGCCTAAATTTTACGTGAAGGTGGCCGCTAATTTCACCGATAGCTACCTCTACACTTTAGGTGCCGATGAAGATTTAGATGAATACTATGCTGCCAACTGGCGTGTGGATTTCAATGCCTATTATCAGATTAATAAAACCGTACAAATTTTCGCCGATGTGCGAAATGTAACCAACCAACCACTTAAATTTTATTTAGGTAAACCAGAAGAAGGCCGCGTACGTCAGCAGGAATTTTACTCCTTTTGGGCCCGATTAGGAATGCGCATAAACTTATAATGATGATTAAAAAATATAGCCTACTACTAGCTGCATTAAGTCTGGCAGCCTGCAAGCAAAGTAAAACTGAGAAATCTGAAGATAAGCCTGCCGAAACTAATGCTATAGCTGAAGTTTTTGCCGATTTTGAAACCGAGCCCGTGATTGAGGCTAGCGATGAAGATGCCGCAGATGACCCCGCATTTTGGTTTAATGCTAAGGATGCTGAAAAGAGCTTAATTCTTGGTTCTAATAAAAAGCTAGGCTTAGAAGTTTACTCCATGCAAGGCCAGAGAATTGCGCATTATGCCAGCGGCCGAATTAATAATATTGATGTGATCCAAGGTTTTAATTGGGGCGATACAGTAGTAGACATCGTTGCAGGTAGTAATCGCAGCTATGGCCGGATTGATGTTTGGGCCATTGATAGTTCTGGTACTAATTTCCAATTGGTGAGCGATACCAATATGCGCAGTGAATTAGAAGATGTATATGGCTTTTGTCTTTACCATGATACCCTTAATAAAAAGGTTTATGCCTTTATAAATAGCAAAACTGGTGAAGTTGAGCAGTGGGAAATCTCAGCAAAGGACAGCAGCAATCAATTTAGCTTAGGCTTTAAAAAGATGCGCCTTTTAAATGCAGGTAAACAGGTAGAAGGAATGGTAGTCGATCCTAGCAGCCAAAAGCTTTATGTTGGCGTTGAAGAAGAAGGTATTTTGGTGTTTTCTGCCCAAGCAGAAGATAGTCTTGCTTCTACTCGTATCCCCCTTTCGGGAGAAGATAATCCGGATTTAAAATTTGACATCGAAGGTTTGGCAATACACCATAGTGCTGCAGGGAAATATTTACTTGCTTCTTCTCAAGGAAATAACCGCTATGCCATTTTCAATTTAGAGGAGGATGCCAAATATGTGAAAGCCTTTGCTGTAGTAGATTCTGTTGTTGATGGCTGCGAGGAAACGGATGGTATCGATGCTATATCTATTAAGGTCGGTAATAAATATCCACAAGGTTTTATGCTCATTCAAGATGGATACAACTTCGATAATGGCGAGGCTAAAGCCCAGAACTTTAAACTTGTGGACTGGCAAAAAGTAGCGGAAATTTTATAGCTAATCACTATTTTTAGCCAATGCAGAAAACCTTAATCTCTCTATTGGCGCTTCTTTGTTTTTCTCTATGTGTAGAGGCTCAAGAAGTTAAAACTCAAGTAAAGCAAGAATCTTTACAGCTCGGTACCTTTCGAGTAAGCATGAGTTTTCGCCTTGAAACAAAGGTCGACTCCATTGGACCTTTAATAATTGATGGTGAAGAATACCGCAATCGCAGTATAGAGCGCGGTATGAGTATGAAGAATGGAAAAAGCCAAGAGTACACTAGCTTCACTATATATTATAAACCTAAGCGCACTGGTAAATTCAAAATTCAATCGCCCCTCATCTACGTAGATGGTAAAACCATACAATCCAAAGATATCGAGTTTGAGGTAGACGATATTATCGAAGAATCGGAATGGAACGAAGCCGAAAAAGAAGGCTATATAAATGCCAAAACTCTGAAAAGTTCAGATTATAGATTGAGCTTTAAAGAAGGGGAAGGCATTTTGGAAGTGAAGGAAAATGGCGAATGGACCTTTAAGCGGAAGCTTAGTGAAAAGGAATGTCGAAAACTGATCAATGAATTTGTGGATGCGAATTAAACTACTATTTCTTTTTACGGCAATTGGCCTGAGCTCTTGCACTATAAAGCGCAATGTTCCTATTGAAAACATTGACTTTGTACCTACCATAAGCGATTTCGCCGAATATTATGAAATCGAAATCTCGCCTCAAGATGAGTGGGAGAGCAATAAGCTTTATCGCTTTATAGATGGCAGCTACATTTTAGAGTATGAGTTTGATGATGACGAAGCCAGCTTAGCGGAATTGCAATTGTATTATAATTTCGAATTGGAGTATTTAGCCGAGGGGCAAAGTGCGGAGTCTACCATGCAAGATAATATTAGAATTTACGGTGGTGCTTACGATGAGGAATTTTTTGGCACTCGAATTCGACATGAATTCGCTTTAGCCTGTGACCAATACTATTTGGCAGAATACTACCTATTGGAGGCGGAAGATGAAACAGCGGTAGTTACTGTATTAATTGCCCGAAAAAATAATATGG
>CATMQD010000066.1 GCA_950073045.1 uncultured Flavobacteriales bacterium
TGCATAAAGATTGGCGCTGCGGTGTATTCGTGTACTCTGCTATTAGTTTGCTCACATACTTTAGTGAGGGCAGTTTCTGCATTTTCGATGATGAGCTCTTCGCCAAAGACATTTATAAAGTGCTTGGTTCTGCCAGTGATGTGAAAGCGGAATGGTTGTAGGGAGGTAAAGCGAATGGTATCTCCAATTAGGTAGCGCCATAATCCGGCATTAGTAGAAATTACCACCGCATAATTCTTGTTGAGCTCTACTTCGGAAAGGGTTACGGTTTTGGAGTTATTCCCCTCAAATTGATCCATTGGAATAAACTCGTAATAAATGCCGTAGTCGAGCATAAGAAGCATTTGCCCTGGTTCTTTTTGGTCTTGGATGCCAAAGAAACCTTCAGAGGCATTATAGGTTTCTAGGTAATTTATATCGGCACCAATTAAGTCTTCAAACTGGCTGCGGTATGGGTCGAAGTTTACCCCGCCATGCATGTACAGTTCTAAGTTTGGCCATACATCAATAATGTGTTTTTTACCGCTAATTTCAAGGACCCTTTGCAAAAGGACCATCATCCAAGAAGGAACACCAGCGAGAGAAGTTACATCCTCACGCATGGAGGTGGTGGACATGGCTTCAATTTTAGATTCCCACTCTGACATGAGGGAAATTTTGTTGTTCGGGGTGCTGCGCATCTCTACCCAAAATGGAAGATTTTCGATGATAATTGCGGATACATCTCCGTAATAGGAGTTTATTTCTTCATTATCTACAAAGGTGCTGCCGCCTAAGCAAAGATTCATGCCACTAAAAATGGTAGTTTCTGGGTAGAGGCTGCAGTAAATGCTAAGCAAGTCTTTGCCACCTTTAAAATGACAGTCTTCAATGTGTTCGGCGCTAACCGGTAGAAATTTGCTTTTAGCACTGGTGGTGCCGCTGGATTTTGCAAACCAGCGAATCTCTCCGGGCCAAAAGACATTGTTTGCTCCCTCGCGCACTCTTTGGATATGTGGTTCCATATCCTCGTAGCTCGAAAGAGGGATTCTGGCTCTAAACTCTTCTTCGCTATCGATACTTTTAAAGTCGTACTTTTTACCCCATTCTGTATTTGCTGCAGTAGCTAAAAGGCTTTGTAATACTTCTGCCTGTACTTCGAAGGGGTATTTTTTAAAAAGCTCTAGCTGATGAAAGCGTTTTTTCATGCGCCAGCTAAGAAATGAATTTACCAGGTCGAGCTTCATAGGAAGAATTAGATTTGCAAAAATTTGAAGGATGGAAATTTTACTTACTCTGGAAAAAATGCCGGCTTGGCTAGATGGTAATGGATTGGCCAATTACCTCTTAAAAACCGATCAGGATTTTATCCAGTTGAAAAAACTCCTCGGTCGGCAAATTACAATAGAATTCACGAACGAAAAATATTGTTCTAACTGCGGGAATCAATTTGCTGATTTATACCGAATGGGCTTTTGTCAAAATTGTTTCTTTACCGCTCCACAGGCGGGGGAGAGCATTATTCGTCCCGAATTAAGTAGAGCACATGAGGGTATTGAGGATCGCGATTTGGAGTTTGAAAAATCCTATCAGCTACAGCCACACCTAGTATATTTAGCCAATAGTGGTGCACTAAAAGTGGGGGTAACTAGAGAAGAGCAGAGGCCCGTGCGTTGGATTGATCAAGGGGCTTCGGAGGCTATTGTGTTTGCAAAAACCGAGAACCGATATCAAGCAGGGCAGATAGAAGTTGCTATGAAGGCCCATTTAGGTGATAAAACTCCTTGGCAAAAGATGTTGAAGAATGAAATTCCCGAGCTTGATTTAAAGGCAGAAAAGGAAGTGCTCAGATCGAAGCTGGAAGGTGATTTGGCCGAATTTTATGCTGAGGATGAAAATGAGATTTGCAAAATAGAATATCCGGTAGAAACCTATCCCGCAAGGGTGAAATCTTTAAATCTTGATAAGGAACCAAAAATCGAAGCAGCACTGATTGGTGTTCGCGGTCAGTACTTAATTTTCGAGGGAGGTCGTGTTTTTAACGTTCGAGGAAATACGGGATATCGGATTAAGCTCGCCTTCTCTTAAAGCGCTCTAGCTCTGATTTTTTTAGGATGCTGAGTCCAGTGATGGCCGGCATAGCCCAATTAAAAAACCAAACTGCAGTACCGGCAAGAGTAAAGCTGAGGGCATCGGTTTCAAAAATCGAAAAGAAGTAAAGTGCGAGGGTTCCTTTTATGAGAAAGTCAAATCCAGTATAGCTAGGGATTAAGGCTGAAGTGAAATAGTAGAGTGGGATGCTCCAGTAAAGAGTCCAGCTTAAAATCTCTGGTTTAAAAATTAATATAATAAGGGCTAATTGAGTAGAGAAGAGTAGAAAGCGTATTCCATTTATACCTAGAATGGCTAGTTTTTGTACGATTTCTGGTTTACCCTTTACCATATAATCTTTAATCGGTCGGTTCCAGATTTCTTTTTCGTTAAGGAGGCTAATTACACGCTCCAAACGCAGGTAAAGCCAAAGGCCAAGAATTGTGGCAATGACGAGGAGAATTGAGTAAATGGGCTTTACTCCCTGTTGAGGCAGCGTTATGGCAAGAATTATAAAGCTGATTAAAGCTTTGGAGGCCAGTTTAGGAGCGTGGGTCCAAAAGGTTAGAAATAGCGCCTTCTTGCGATCGTAGGCTTTTTCTTGAATGATGTATCGTCCGGCAATTTCACCACTATTTACGGGAGAGATAAAAGCTAGTCCATAGCATTTGAGATTATGTACTAAGGCTGTTTTCACTTTAATATGATGAAGAATGGATTGCACGATTTGCCAGGCCTTGGCATCTAGCAAAAGATTCAGGATCCATACCAAGAGAAAAACAAGAAAGAAGTATAAGCTGCCTTCATTCCATTGCCAATTTAGGTTCTTAAAATCTAAGCTTTGGAGTTTAAGGTATAGAAAGTAGAAGGCCAGACTAAGGAAGCCAATTTTAATAAGCCAGAATGTGGTTTTGCTTACCATATGGAGATTTCTTCGCCAGCTTTGAGTTTGAAATAGCGACGAATGGCTATAATAAGGGGGTAGATGATGATGGTGTCGGCGGCAGCGAATAGTGCTTTAAAGAGCCAGCCATCGCCTATAAGCGGTAAAATTTCGTCGAAACTTTTAAGTCCCCAAAAGATAACACCAACTACCAAAACGGTATCTACTAGTTGGGAGAAGATGGTCGAAAAATTATTTCTGAGCCAAAGGTGTTTGCCCTTGGTTTTTTGTTTGATGAGGTGGAAGATACGTACATCCACAAATTGCGCAACTAAGTAGGCTATCATGCTCGAAGAGATAACTCGCCAAGAATTTTGGAAAACAATGTCAAACTGATTATCGCTAACCGGTGAACCTTCTATAGCAGGGAAAACGTGACCTAAATATAAGATTAGTAAAACGAGTAAGGAAGCAAAAAAGCCGCTAAATACCACGATGCTGGTATTTCTGCGGCCATAAATTTCACTGAGAATGTCGGTGATTAAAAAAGTTAGTGGGTAGGGGATTACGCCTGCAGAAACGATAAAGGTTTTAAAGCCTAAGTCAACCGTAACAAATTTGTTTGCCACCAAATTACAGGTAATTAAGGCGGCAATAAACAAAGCCGCCAGGATCAAAAATATGAACCCGGCGTGCTTTTGCTTTTTATCGTTTAAGGTAACGCTCATTAATCAATTTGAAGATCAAATTCTAAACGAGTTTGGAAACCTTGACGGCTCTCGGCGTTTTTAATAAGCTCTAAGTAGTAGGCGTATTGGCCAAGTTCCTTTTCAATGGTGGTTTGGCCAAAGCTTTCGCTAAAGTCCTTAATAAGTGCTTGTAAGGGGTCTTCCATTTCTGGATAACTAACAACTGAGTAGGAGTCGCTTATGCCTGCTTTGTTAGCAGCAATAAGCACCGCTTCGTCTAAACCACCCATTAAATCTACAAGGCCTAATTCCAAAGCTTTGGAGCCAGAGTAAACTCTACCTTGTCCGAGGCTGTCTACACGGGCGATATCCATGTTTCGGCCTTCGGCTACTCTTTGTTTAAAGGTTCCGTAAATATTATCTACTTGGCGGATTAGGATAGCTCTTTCTGATGGGCTAAGATCACGATCGATAGTACCAATATCGGAGTGTTTGTTGGTTTTTACCGTTTCGATATTGATTCCTAGTTTATCGTGCATTAATTCTTCTGCAGTAAAGAATAGGCCGAATGCGCCAATACTTCCTGTTACGGTGTTTTCCTGAGCAAGGATGGTATCAGCAAAACAAGAGATGTAATAGCCACCGGAAGCGGCCACATCACCCATGGAGGCGATCACTGGTTTTTCTTGACGGGCAAGATCCATTTCTCGCCAGATAATTTCAGAAGCGAGGGCACTTCCGCCAGGGCTGTTAACGCGCAGAACGATGGCTTTTACCTTATCATTTTTACGAGCTTCACGAATAGCACGGGCAATACGTTCGGAGCCAATCACGTATTCTGATCCTTCGCCGCTTTGGATTTCACCTTGGGCATAGATTACCGCCACTCGGTTTTCATTGTATTCTTTACTGCCATTTAAATCTAATCCTTTGGCGTATTTGGCAGGATTAATGAATTTCACGGATGAAATACTGCTCACATCTACTGCCTTGGTTAGCATTTCATGCACTTGATCCTGATAAGCTAAACCTTGGATAAGGCCTTTTTCATGGGCCATCTTAGGATCGGTTAGCAGGTCGTCGGCGAGTTTATTAAGTTCTACTGGACTTAAATTAGTACTGCCCGAAATCTCTTCTAGATATTGTCCCCAAAAAGAGCTTAATAATTCGGTAAGCTGCATGCGGTTTGCGCTGCTCATGCTATCGCTTAGGAACGGCTCCACGGCACTTTTAAACTTGTTTCCTGTAGCACGAAGCACAACGGGTTCTAGTCCAATTTTATCTAATGCCTCGCGGTAATAAGTTACGCTAGCGCTGAGGCCTGAGAATTCTATAATACCTTCTGGGTTTAACATAAAGGTATCGGCTACAGAAGCAAGGTAAAGACCTTTTTGCGTGAGGATTTCGCTGTACCCATAAATGAATTTTCCGCTACTTTTAAAGTCTAATAAGGCTTCGCGAATATCTTTAAGCGTTGCGTTTCCCGCCATTGGGATTCCTCCATCGAGGTAAACACCCTCAATTTTCGGATCATCTTTAGCCGCTTTTAGGGCGCTAATAATGTCGTTTAGTCCCGTGGCAGATTCCATCTGACCAGAAAATGGATCATAGCTTTCAAAGGGATTGTTTTGGGCGCGATCAACAAATCGGTTGTTCATGTCGATTCGCAAAACGGTATTCTCTTGAACTTCAAGCTCTGGGCTCGACATGGAAGCGATAGAGGCGAAGAGGATAAAAATTAGGAAGATTAAAATGCCTCCACCGAGGATGGAAGCAATTAGAATTTTTTTGAAAGTTTTCATTTTCGATGATTTAGTTTTGCCTTTTCAAAGCAATATTAATTAATACTACGATTTGTCGAAAGTTGTTCACGGCATTTACCTGCTGCTTGGTGCTAATTTGGGAGATCCACCTGCCACCTTTGAGCAAGCAAGGAAAATGATGAAGCCTTCAATTACTATTAGTAGGACTTCGGGGCTCTATATTACACCTCCTTGGAAAATGTCGAGCAAAAATATGTTTTACAATCAGGTTTTGGAGGTTAGTACTCGGCTTAAACCTCAAGATTTATTATTGGAACTGCTTGATATTGAAAAGGAAATCGGTCGGGTAAGGGGTGACTCAGGGCTATATGAAGATCGACTTATTGATATAGATATTTTACTTTTTAGTGATTTCTTGGTGGAGGATGATGCTTTGGTTATTCCTCAGAGGAATATTGAAAATCGGGCTTTTGCACTTTTACCTTTACTGGAACTTGCGCCAGAGCTGAGGGATCCACGCAATGGGGAGTATTTTAAAAATCGACTAAGTTTTCTTCAGAAGGAGATTAGTGAAATTAACAAGTTGGCCTAAGTGAAGTATATAGCGATAGAAGGTAATATTGGCGCGGGTAAGACCACTTTGGCTAAGCTCCTGTCGAAGAAGCTTAAGGCCAGACTGGTATTGGAGGAGTTTGCAGACAATCCATTTTTAGAAAAGTTTTACGAAGATCAAGAGCGATTTGCATTTTCGGTGGAGATGGCTTTTCTAGCAGATCGATACCATCAATTGTCAGAAATCCCTAGCAGTGGTGATTTATTCCAGTCTTATATAGTTGCTGATTACGCACCTTTTAAAAGTCTAATTTTCGCTCAAAATAATTTAAGTCAGGACGAATTTAGATTGTACCGAGAGTTTTGGCAAATGGCTTTTAATAAGATAAGACAGCCCGATTTAATAATATATTTAAATCGAACTTATCCTTCTTTGAAACGCAATATTCAGAAGCGCGGTCGCAGCTACGAGCAAAATCTGCAAACCGAGTATCTAGAAAGGTTAACAGAACGTTATTCCTATTACTTGAAGCACTTTTGGGATGGGGAAATTTTACGAATTGATGCTGATGAGGTGGATTTTTTACAGTCTGAAACCTCGGTCAATTCTTTGATAGAACAAATAGAGGGTATTTAGGACTATTAATTTTTGGCATTATGGTAGATTTAATCTGCCGGAAGCCTTGAATTTTATTTGCCATTGGCCCCTTTTTAGTACTTTTGCTCCGTAATTGTATAAGCGCAACTACTTAACCTTTTATTATTTATGAAAAGATTAGGATTACTTCTTGGTGGTTTATTATTGACCGCCGGTTTGAATGCTCAGGATGACGTTCGTTATTCGGAGGCTCATCGAAGCAACTTTAAGCATTGGTCTTTAGGCCTTAATGTGGGAGCTACCGCTGCCCTTGGAGATGCTGCCAGTTATTTCTTTGGTGAGAAAACAGATGCTATGCCTAGCGGTGTAGGTGGCTTTGAATTAGGTTTACGCGGTAACTTGAATTATTGGTTTAGTCCAATGATGGGTCTTACTGGTTCTGCTGGATACCATACTACTTCTGGTACTGATGTGAATTTCTACTTCGAAGGTAATTATATAGATGCCGACTTAAGCTTGAACTTCAATTTGAGCAATATGTTCCTTTACGGAAAGGATTATAATCGCAAGCATGCCATGCTTTTCAGCATTGGTTTAGGAGCTACCTCTATTGATGCAGACGGTTATCTAGAAGATGGTACTCCTACTGGAAGCCTTGGTGGAGCGGATCGTTCATTCACTACAGTTATTCCTTTGCAGTTAACTTACAAGCGTCAGTTAAACAATAACTGGGATTTAGATATTTTATACAAGCACACCTTTATGAGCTACGATATTGCTGATATCTATACTGAAGGTGCTACCGCTGACTTCTTTGGATACTTAGGAGTTGGTGCTGCTTATAACTTTGGAAGTGATGAAAAAACTTCTATTGTTTATTACAGCCCATTCGAAGGTGTATTCGCCGACATGACTGAAAACAAAAACAACTACGACAAATTAGTTAATGATGATGACGGTGACGGTGTAAGTAACCTATTTGACGAGGATAACAGCACTCCAGCCGACGTGAATGTTGGTCCAAACGGTGCTCCTCTAGATGTTGATGGTGACGGAATTCCTGACTATCTTGATGCTGATCCATTTACCGCTAAAGGTGCAAAAGTGGATGATCAAGGTCGTATGGTTGACTCTGATAATGACGGTGTAGGTGACTACATGGATGCTGAGCCAAACACCCCAGCAGGTGCCTTAGTGAACTTTAAAGGTATTTCTGTTGCAAGCGCTACTTCTGGCGGCGGTGGTGTAGGTGCATACTTACCATCAGTATTCTTCAACTTTAACAGTGCTACTGTAACTGATGCTAACTACTTACGTTTAGCGGCAATTGCAAATGCTATGAATGCAAATCCAAATGTTAAAGTGGTATTAACTGGTTACACTGACGGAACAGGGCCCGAAGAGTACAATAAGAAATTAGGTCAGCGTCGTGCTGATGAAGTTAAGCAAGAACTTGTTCAGGTATTCGGAATCGATGCAGCACGTATCGAAACTGCTACCAAAGGGGAGAGCAATCCACTTGCTAACGGTCGTAACAATGTGAATCGTCGTGTAGACGTAAGCGTTAAGTAATAAGGAGCTTATATAAGAAGAGGTCCCGGCTTGCCGGGACCTTTTTTTTATGCCTAATTCTTTAAGATATCAGTCGGCGGATATAGTCCCAAAGCATTATTCCTGCGCTTACCGAGATGTTTAAGGAGTGCTTAGTTCCAAATTGAGGAATTTCTATAGCGCCATCGCTAATCGCCAGGATTTCATCGCTTACGCCACTTACTTCATTTCCAAAAACGAAGATTTGTTTTTGATTTAAATCTGGGCTCCAGTCTTCAAGACTTACGGATCCTTCGCATTGTTCAATAGACCAGATTTGATAACCTTCTGACTTAAGACTCTCTAAGTGTTTAAGTCCATTGGGATGCGATTCCCACTCTACCGAATCGGTGGCCCCTAAGGCTGTTTTTCGCATTTCTTTACTGGGGCTAGGACTTAATCCACCCAAATATATCTTTTCACATTTAAAGGCGTCAGCAGTTCGGAAAACGGAGCCCACATTCAGAGTGCTGCGCACTTCATCTAGGGCTATCCGAAACGGAAACTTCTCCACTTTTTTAAAATCTTCGAGGCTTAATCTATTTAGCTCACTCATCCGTAGCTTTCTCATGCGGCTTTGTATTTTAGCTCGCTCGCAAAATACTTCAAATTGGCCGCTAAAAAGAAAACAGTTACTCCCTTAATGCAACAATATGGTGAGATCAAGGAAAAACACCCTGATGCCATTTTACTTTTTAGGGTTGGAGATTTTTATGAAACCTTTGGTGAAGACGCCATTGATGCTAGTAGAATTCTTGGAATTGTATTAACGAAAAGATCTAATGGGGCAGCTGCGCATATCGAACTGGCAGGCTTTCCACATCATTCATTGGAGACTTATCTGCCTAAATTGGTAAGAGCTGGTCGTAGAGTGGCTATTTGCGATCAATTAGAGGATCCTAAGCAAACTAAGAAGATTGTTAAGCGGGGCATTACAGAGCTTGTTACTCCTGGCTTAACTTCGAACGATCAGGTATTAAACAGTGGAGAGAATAATTTTCTCTGCTCCGTGCACATTACAGAGTCGGTAAAGGGTGTTGCTTTTTGCGATATTTCCACTGGAGAAGTAATGATTGCTCAGGGAAGCATTGAGCAGATTGACAAGCTTATCCAAAGCCTGCGACCAGCGGAAATATTGTTTAGTAGATCTGGTAGAAAACTTTACGAAGAAAAAATTGAAGCTACTGCCTATCCATTTCCTCTAGATGACTGGATCTATCAATATGACTTTGCCGAGCAAATACTACTGGATCATTTTAAAACCAAGTCATTAAAAGGTTTTGGTGTTGAAGATTTGCCTGAGGCGATAATCGCTTGTGGCGCGATATTTCATTACCTGAAGGAAACGCATCACAACCGTATTGATCATATTCAGTCTTTATCAAGGATCGACCATCAAAAGTATTTGTGGATGGATCGATTTACAATTCGGAATCTGGAGCTTTTCCATTCAAATAGTCCAGCGGGAAAGAGTTTGTTGGATATATTAAACCAAACTTCCTCGCCAATGGGATCTAGGATGCTGCAGAGGTGGCTGGCAATGCCCTTAGTAGACTTAGATTCACTTAGTAAGCGACATGATGCGGTAGAAGCTTTTTATACTCATCCCGATTTATTGGAAGAGGTTCGTGATTCGCTTAAGGAGATGGGTGATTTGGAACGCTTAGCGGCTAAGGTTAGTACGGCTAAAATCCTGCCCAAAGAAATGGTGCAATTGGGAAGAGCGCTTAATCTTAGTAATTCGATATCCGAAATTTGTAGTTCGGCACCAGAGGCGATTGTTCAATTCGCAAGCTCAATTAAGGATGCCTCTTATCTTATAAATGAAATTTCAGAATCTCTTAAGGCTGAGCCTCAGAATAATTTAGCAAAAGGGGAGTACATTAAGGATGGCTTATCGGCCGAACTTGATGAGTATCGAGAGCTGCTTTATCATGGTAAGGATAAGCTCTTGCAAATACAGCAGAGGGAGGCAGAAGCTACCGGGATCAGTAATCTTAAAGTGGCCTTCAATAATGTGTTTGGCTATTATCTTGAGGTAAGGAATAGTCAGAAGGAGAAAGTGCCGGAGGGCTGGATTCGGAAGCAAACCTTGGTTAATGCTGAACGCTATATTACACAGGAGCTCAAGGAGTATGAGCAAAAGATTTTTGAAGCGGAGGATAAAACCATCGCATTAGAACAGGCCTTGTATCAAGAGTTAATCCAGAAAATACTAGCCAAACTTTCTTTGGTGCAATCCAATGCACGGCTGATATCTGAGCTTGACTGCCTCTCAGCGTTTGCTTATTTGGCTCAAAGAAATAATTACCATAAACCCCAGTTAAACCAGGGTTTCTCCATTGATATAAAATCCGGTCGACATCCGGTTATCGAGCAAAGTCTTAAGGCGGGAGAAGAATATATTTCCAATGATGTGTTGCTTGATCGCGAAGAGCAGCAAGTATTGATGATTACTGGTCCGAATATGAGTGGTAAGTCCGCTTTGTTAAGGCAATCTGCCTTGATATGTTTAATGGCTCAAATCGGATCTTTTGTTCCTGCGGAGGCTGCGGAGCTAGGCCTCTTGGATAAGATATTCGTTCGCGTAGGAGCTTCTGATAATATTTCCCAGGGTGAGTCTACTTTTATGGTGGAGATGAATGAGACCGCTAGTATACTTAATAATCTCTCAGAACGAAGCCTAGTGCTTTTAGATGAAATTGGCCGGGGTACGAGTACTTACGATGGCATTAGTATCGCCTGGAGTATAGCTGAATTTATACATCAGCATCCCGCACGAGCAAAAACCTTGTTCGCTACCCATTATCATGAGTTGACTCAGTTGGCGAACACCCTGCCAGGGGTGCGCAACTTCACGGTTGCGGTGGCTGAGGAGGATGGCGACGTGATCTTCCTGCACCGCATCGCTCCAGGGGGCGCCGATAAGAGTTACGGAGTGCACGTGGCCCGCCTGGCCGGGCTGCCAAACGGCGTGGTGAACCGGGCTTGGGAAGTGCTGGCTGAGCTTGAGGAAAGCAACCACAGGGACGGACATCCCGTCAGCCGAAAGACCCACCGCCGGGAGCCGGACCTGCAGATGCATTTGTTCAATCCGGCACAGGCCCTGGCCGACGAGGTCAAGGCGTTGGACATTCCCAACTTGACGCCGCTGGAGGCCATAAACCGGCTTTATGAATTGCAGCAGAAAGCTCGCAACCCGGAGGGCCCCGTTTAGCCATCGCCAACATCATCCCAGAGCCGGTGACACGGAGTAGAATAATCGGCGGACCTTGATCTATTTAGCCTTAGATGGAGGAACCATGAACAAAACTGCCTCTTTTTATTGGTGGCCTCGTTGATCGTCGTGCCGAAAGGTAAGAGAGTTGCTCTTACAAAACGGCGTCCAGTTGGAAGAAAGGGACTACTTTAAAGAACCGTTCTCGGAATCGGAACTGTTGGAGTTGGCTCAAGGCACTGGGATATCCGCGATGTTCGCCAGCCGGAGCCCCAGCCTGAAAAAACTGGGGTTGGCGGGTAAGGATCTCTCCGATGCGGAAATGGTGTCCTTGATGCTGCAAGAACCCCGTTTGGTGCGGCGCCCCTTGGTCCACATGGATGGAAAGTTGCTGGTGGGCGCTAATATCAAGGCGGTGGAAGCTGCCCTGGCGGAATAGCAGTTGCCGAATTTGGCGTTGCATCTCAGACAACAAGCAACTTCTGGCGTTGATTTGCACTGTATTCGCAGCTTAGGTTACGATATAATCACATTATCTGGTTTCCGATTCTGCCATTGAAAGAAAGGCCCACATTCGCCCATGAAGATATTTTTCGACGTTGACTACACTATCCTGGGGCTTGACGATAGTCTCCGCCCAGGGACCATGGAGACTCTACAAAAGATAAAGGACGACGGCCACGAGATCTACATCTGGTCCGGGATGGGAGAGCGCTGGGAAGTGGTGAAAAAGCATAACCTGGAACCTCTTATCAGCGGCGTGTACGAAAAGCCCACCCACCATTTCCACGAGCGCCTGGAAGAACTTGGTGTTCCCTTCGAGCCCGATTTTGTCATCGACGACTATCCCGAGATCGTCGCTGCTTTTAGCGGCGTGTGGGTCCCGCCGTACTTCTTCAAACGAAGCGTAGACCAGGAAATGGACCGCATCTATCAGATCATTACCGACGTCGTCGCAACCGGGTCGTCGGAAGACCGTCAGTACAAAGCCAAGGGTTCCACCATACCTCTCTTTTAGGGCGCTGCCATGCCCATCAAGGTGCTCCCACCGGACCTGGCCAGCAAGATCGCCGCCGGGGAAGTTATAGAACGACCCGCGTCGGTGGTAAAAGAGCTGGTTGAAAACTCTCTGGATGCCGGTGCCTCCCGGATAGTCGTTGAGGTCGCCGGCGGCGGCACCGAAAGAATTCTAGTCACCGACGACGGAGAGGGAATCACTCCTTCCGAGCTGGAAACCGCCTTCGCCCGCCACGCCACCAGCAAACTTCAGTCCCAAGAGCAGCTCGACGCCATCGCGACCCTGGGGTTTCGGGGTGAGGCCTTGCCCAGTATTGCCGCTGTTTCCCGGCTGACCATGACCACCCGTCCGCCTCAGTCCGGTTCCGGACAGCGCATCGCCATCGATTGGGGCATCAGGTCGGCGAATGGCGCCCAGGGATGTCCAGTGGGCACCACGGTGGAGGTCTCAGATCTGTTCGGCAACATGCCGGCCCGCCGTAAATTCCTGAAGTCCAATTCTACCGAGACAGGGCGGGTTCAAGAGTTAGTGGCCCGATACGCCCTAGCATACCCGTCCGTTGCTTTTCAATTGGTCAGTGACGGGCGCCGATCGCTAACCAGTTCGGGCAACGGCCAAGCCCGGGAAACGCTGTTGGCGGTCTACGGTTCCGAAGCGGCCGAGGATATGCTGGAGGTTCACGGCGAAGACCCGGAGAACGGCTACGGCGTCGACGGATTCATCAGCGCCCCCAATCTCCATCGCTCCAACCGGACTTACATGGCGTTCTTCGTCAACCGCAGGTGGATCCAGAGCCGCATGCTTTCCTTCGCCTTGGAGGAGGCCTACCATGGGCTGTTGCCGGAGCGCCGTTTTCCTTTAGCCGCTATCAACTTGACCGTGCCCTACAGCGAGGTGGACGTTAATTCCCACCCGGCGAAGCGCGAAGTACGGTTTCACCAGGAAGGAAAGGTTTTTTCCGCGTTGCAGCGAACGGTTCGGGCCGCGCTGATCGCCGACTCGCCGGTACCGCCGCTACAGTCGCCCAGCGGCTCTTCTTCCGCGATGAATCCGTATCCGGTGGGGAGCCAGTCCTATTTCCCCCGCACCGTTTTCTCCGGCCAACAGCAGGGGACGTTCTCTGGGCCGGTTGACGCGGCGGCGTCCATCGCCGCTCCTCCTCCGCTGAAGGTCGTGGGCCAAGTCAAGCTGACTTATATCGTAGCTGAAGGGCCGGACGGGATGTTCCTAGTGGACCAGCATGCGGCCCACAAGCGGATCTTATTCGACAGGATTCAGGCCAAGGAGGACGCCGAGCGGCCCGGCGAGAGCCTGCTGGAACCCGCCATGGTTGATCTGTCTCCGGCCCAGCTTGAGGTTTTGCAAAAAAACCAAGAGATGCTGACCCACTACGGGTACCGGTTAGAGCCCTTCGGCGTCGATTCCTACCTGGTTAGGGCGGTCCCTAGCATCTTAAGCGAACAGGACCCCGGACAAGGGCTGCTCAATGTTCTGGATATGGTGGCGTTTGAAGGATTGCTGCGGCAACAAGAGGACATATTGGCCGCATCCATCGCCTGCCACAGCGCTATCAGGGCGGGAAAATCCCTCAGCGAAGCCGAGATGCGGTCACTGCTGGAGCAGTTGGAGGCCACCACCAATCCCCACACCTGTCCCCATGGCCGTCCCACCATGCTCCATTTCAGTTCTTTCCACATGGAGCGGGAGTTTGGGCGGCGTTAGCCGGTTGCGGGTTGAGTTGATGGTGGTGGATCGCCTGAGTGCGCCAACCTGTCAGTGCTCCGAAGATAGGATTGCCAGCCTTCGGCCACACTCTTCGTCATTCCGACACCAGCCCTTCCGCTGAAGGGCGGCGAGGA
>CATMQD010000067.1 GCA_950073045.1 uncultured Flavobacteriales bacterium
AAGAAGAAGGCTACCGCATTGTGTCCATACCACCATTGTACCAAGGCATCTTGTACACCGGCGAAAATGGAATAGGATTTAAAAGCAGAAACAGGAAGTTCTAAGTTGTTTACAATATGCAGAACTGCAACCGTAACGAAGGTGGCAATGTAGAACCAGATGGCTACATATAGGTGGCGCTCCCGACGTTTAAGAATGGTCCAGAACATATTTACCCCGAAGATCACCCATACTAGGGCGATGGCGATATCAATCGGCCATTCTAATTCGGCATACTCTTTCGAAGAAGTAATTCCAAAAGGCAAAGTAGCTACCGCCGAAACGATAATAAGCTGCCAGCCCCAGAAATGAACTTTACTTAAAAGATCCGACGCCATGCGGGCCTTTAACAATCTCTGTAAGGAGTAATAAACCCCGGCAAAGATGGCATTACCCACAAATGCGAAAATCGCACCGTTGGTGTGCAATGCTCTTAAGCGTCCAAAAGAAAGCCATGGTGTAAGATTCATCTCTGGATAAACCAGAGAGAAGGCTACCCATATGCCTACTAATAAACCAATCACCCCCCAGATAATGGTGGCGACGGTAAAGTTTCTTACGATCTTATTGTCGTAATAAAAGGTCTCGTTCTGCATAGTTTACTATTTAGGTCTGTGGTTCGGTTTAGTATCGTCTTTCAACATTCGTACGCTCGGTGAGTAATCATCTTCATATTGACCACTCCGGATGCTCCATATAAAAGCGGCCAGAAAGCCAATGGCTACAATAAAACTGACTGAAATAAGAATGTAAATCGCCGACATTTTGTCCCTTCATTTTAGGTTCCCAAATGTATTGGGGTGCTAAAGCGGATAAAATGACTTTTGTCAGCTTTGACCAAAAGGCAGAAAATGCCTGTTAAACAGATGCTTATTTAGAACTAATCCAGCGGCGATTTTTCGCAAACAGATTGTGCAAGAGGAGTATGGATACGCTTAAAATTGCAAGTAGAACCAATGTTTCGGTCCAGTTAATTCCCATATCACTGCTAAGCGCTTGCCGATAGTCGTAATCGAAATAATAAACCAGCACCACAATACTGGCATTATTAAAGAAATGCAGAATGGTAGAAGGCCAAATGCTATTAGACCATTCCCGTAAATAGCCCAGTAAAGCGCCTAAAACAAAAATGGAGAGAAAGGCCAAATATTGCTGGTGAAGTAAAGAGAAAACAGCACTGGTAATTAGGATAGCGAGATGGGGATTTAAATGCCTTCTTAATAAAGGTTGAATCAATCCGCGGAAAAGGGTTTCTTCGGCAATTGCCGGTAAAACGGCCATTACCAATAAAACCTGCACAAAATCTACCGGCCCTTGAATATTGAGGATATTCTCATAAGTGCCGAGCATTACTTCCTGGATTTGGGTGAAATTGGCGCTTATAGATTCGGGCCAAGGAAAGGCAGTACTCATGCGATAGAGTAAATCGCTTAAAGCGCCCATGCTGTAGGCTGCAGCGGTAAGAGCGATTAGTATTAACCAAGCCGGACGAGGAAAGGAGTCCACACCAATCATTCCTTCGGGCTCTTTGCTAAACATTAGCGCTCCGATAATACCGGGAATTAGATAAGTGCCAATAGTGTTTAGGCCCTGCACCAGTTTAAAGATTTCACGACCTCCGCCTTCATGCAAATGTGCAAAAGTATTAAGCACCTCTTCGGGGGAGATGCTGTAAATCGCGGCGGCTAAAGCAACTCCAATTCCAGTGAATAGGATCATGCCGCTAAAGATGAAAATGAGTAATAAAAGGATCTGCCCGAAGAGGCTGTGATGGGCAAAATAACCTTTAAGCATTGGTGCCTTGTGTTTTTATAATTTTGCAAAGTTGATAAAATCCTTGTTGTGGTTAAAATTGGAGATGTAGAAGTTGGAGAGTTCCCGCTATTGCTAGCGCCCATGGAAGATGTGAGTGATCCTCCCTTCCGGGCCCTTTGCAAAGAGCAGGGAGCAGATGTGTTGTATACCGAATTTATTTCCTCGGAAGGATTGATTCGCGACGCAGCCAAAAGCGTGCAGAAATTAGATTTTTTCGAATATGAAAGACCTTTGGGGATTCAGATTTTCGGAAATGAAATTGAATCGATGCGAGAAGCCGCAGCAATTACCTCTGAGGCTAATCCGGACATAGTAGATATTAATTACGGCTGCCCCGTAAAAAAGGTGGCCTGTAAAGGTGCTGGGGCAGGAATCCTGCAAGACATTCCCAAAATGGTGGCGATGACTGCCGAAATTGTAAAAGCGGTAGATAAACCGGTAACGGTAAAAACCCGCTTGGGCTGGGATGATAATACCAAATACATTGTAGAAGTTGCTGAGCGTTTGCAGGATGTTGGAATTAAAGCGATTTCCATCCACGGACGTACCCGCAAACAGATGTATAAAGGTGAAGCAGATTGGACATTAATTCAAGAGGTGAAAGAAAACCCTCGCATGCATATTCCAGTTTTCGGGAATGGCGATGTGGATAGTCCGCAAAAGGCCCTGCAAATGAAAAACACCTATGGCGTTGACGGAATTATGATTGGTCGTGCTGCCATTGGTTATCCTTGGATTTTTAGAGAAATCAAACACTTTTTAGAAACGGGAGAAAGCTTAGCTCCACCAAGTCTGGAAGAACGGGTAGCCGCTTGTCGTCGTCATTTTGAGATGGCCTTAGATTGGAAAGGGGAGCGCTTAGGGATTAATGAAACCCGTCGCCACTACACTAATTATTTTAAAGGTATTCCTCATTTTAAAGAGTACCGACAAAAATTGGTGACCAGCGATCTTCCTCAAGAGATTTTTGATACCCTTGAAGAGGTATTGCAGAATTTCGCCGGCATGGAAATGGCTTATCCTTACGAATACTAGGCTCGTAATAATTTCAGATTTAACCTTCGAGCGCTAAGCCAAGAGCTCAGGATACCCAAACTTAATACGGTGATACCTACTAAGAGGATGTCACTGTATTTTAAGGCCACCGGATAGGCGTCTACAATATAACCTTCGCCCACCGAAATCCATTGGAAATGTTCTTGTCCAAAAACAACTAGGCTGCCCAAGAATATCCCACTTATGCCGCCGCTTAAGCTGATGATTAGTCCGAGCTGCAGAATTATCCTTCTCAATTCCTTGATCGGGGTGCCCATCGACCATAAGGTGTATAGGTTTTTGCGCTTTTCGAACATAATCATGGTTAAACTGCCGGCAATTGTAAAAGTGGCAATGGTGAGGATAAGGGCAAATATTAAAAAGGTGAATAGTCCCTCTGTGCGCATCACCTTTAAAAATCCCGCTTGCAACTGATCTCGATTCTTTACCAGATATTGATCCCCTAAAGTGGCCAATAATCGTTTCTGCGCCTCATCAATAGAGGTGCCTTCTTTTACTTTAAGCTCAATGGCACTTACCATGCCCGGTCGGTTTAGGAGCTCGCGGCAAAAATCAAGTGGGCAAAGGAGGTATTCCTCGTCAAACTCGGGCTGAATGGAAAATATCCCGAGTGGGTAGATGCGATCACTGCGAAAACTCTCGGTGCTTAATCGACCGCTTTCTTTGGGGATAAAAATATTAACGGGTTCCTGGAAATCGCTGCGGCTGAAACCTAAATAATAAGCCACTCCCGCACCCATTACAGCACTGGGAATCGCAAGCTTGTCGTTAAGCCGGTATTCACCAAAAGGAATGTGTTCCCCAATATTATTAACGCTTAGATAATTGGTATCTACCCCTTTTAAGGTGGCAATATGATCTTTATCTCTAAAATTGAAAAGCGCTTTTTCTTCCAGAACGGCACTGGCGCTGCTAAATAATTCGAGCTCAGCAATATTTTGCTTAATTGCTTGCTCTTCGAAAAACTTTCCCTCGAGGGGAAGCACTTTTAGGTCAGGATCGAAATCGGCATAAAAGCCTCGCACCAATTGCTCTAAACCATTAAAGGCCGAAAGAACGATAATTAGAGCTGCACTACCCACCAAAATACCGGTGAGCGAAATGGCGGTAATAATGTTAACCGCATTACTGCTGCTTTTCGCGAAGAAGTATCGTTTAGCTATGTAGCGGCTAAAGGACAATTATTTGATGGGACTATCGCCGCCTTGTTTTAAGATTCGGTCAATTTCAGCCTCGGCGTCTATGGTTTCATCCAGGTAGTAATACAGATCTGGCATTTTACGCAAGCTACCTTTCATCTTTCGAACCAAGCGATCTTTAATAAGATTGCCATGCTCTTTTACCCAAGAAAGAATGGCATCTTTATCTTTTACCGGAAACATGCTGATATTAACCCGTCCAATTGATAAATCGGCGCTAATGCGCACCCGACTTACGGTAAGTACAACCCCGCGAAATTGTTCTTGGGCCAATTCTCTAAAAATCTCAGCCAAGTCTTTTTGTACCTGACGCTCCAGTTTATCCAGTCTGCTTGAATCCATGGGGCAAAATTACGATTCTAAATGCTATCCAAAATTTCAAAATCATCATTCTTCTCCACTTCGGCATCTTCACTGCGAACCGCACCTACTAAAGAAGCGGGGGAGCCTGTCCACAACCATTTCTCGAATAAGCTGAGTTTTTCTAAACTTCCTTGGGCCAAACATTCTACACTACCATCCGCGCGATTGCGAACCCAACCAGCTAAGCCTAAAGTGCGCGCTTGATTCTGAGTGTACTTACGAAAATAAACCCCTTGCACCTTCCCTCTGATAATGAATTTCTTAGCTTTCATATAAACGTATTATTTAAACAAGATGCATTAACTAATTAAAAATCTGAAATATACGTGAACAAAATGATCTTGCAGCTCGTTAACTATGTGTAATCAATAAAATCAAAAACACTATATGAGCTTACAAGAGCTAGATCTCAAAGAAGGAAAAAATAATGTTCAATTGGCAACCGGTTTATCAGAAGATGGTCGGGCCTCAATTACCGAGCATTTAAATGAAATTCTCGCCGATCACTATCTCCTAATGCTCAAAACCCATAATTACCATTGGAATGTAAAAGGTCCGCTATTTAAAAGTATGCACGACCTTACCGAAGATCAGTATGAAGATCTCTTCGATGCCATTGATGATATAGCAGAGCGTATTCGCGCCTTGGGCTTTGACGCACCAGGCAGCTTCGCCGTGTACAGCGATATTTCCAAAATCAAAGAAGCCAAAAGCGGGATATCTGCCCTTGAAATGGCAGCCGACCTTTTAGATTCGCACGAGAACTTAATTCGCAATATGCGCGAAGCATTAAGTAAGACCGATCAATTTGGCGATGAGGTAACCATCGACCTGATGACCGAACGTTTAACCGTGCACGAGAAAGCGGCCTGGATGTGGAGAAGTTTCATTGAAAAATAAACCTATGGAACTCACTAGTCCTAATCACGATCCATACTCCTCTTGGCAAAAAACCAAAGAGAAAATAGCCGAAGATGGCTATTCGATGAAGCTTAATATTATTGATGTGAATCAGGCGAAAAGTCCAGATGGACGATTATATAAACCTGAAAACCTTAGGATACAAAATAGCTTTCGTTTTTTAGAAAAGGACTCCTACCTCAGTCCCGCCAATAAGAAAATGGTGCCTAAATACCTTTTAGCTTTGCAGGGGAGTGATGATCGACGGTATTACCTTGAATATTATTTCAAAGATCCTTATCAGGATACTGTATTGGAATTTTTAAACGCCGTAGAGTCTGTTCAACCGAATCGGCAATTTCTTAATTAATTTATCGGTCCCATTTTGCTAATAGCAGTGGGAAAATAAATAGTTGACTGATAAGAGCGGCTATAATGGAACTGGCGGTTAAGGTGCCGAAATACACCACCGTTTTTAAGCTGCCAAACCACATTAAAGCATAGCCCGCAAATAACACCAAAGAGGTGAATACGATGGCCCGTCCTACATGGGCCATTGTTTTTTTTCGGGCTTTTGCCGCAGATCCACCTTGTTTGCGCTCCATGCGATAATGCCAAATAAAATGCATGGTGTCGTCTATCGAAAAGCTTAAAACTATGCTGGCAATTGAAGCGGTGGCGGTATCCAAAGCGATACCAAACCAAACCATGGTGCCTAATAGCATAAACACTGGAAAGAAGTTGGGAATAAGACTAATAAGGCTGAGTCTTAAACTTCCTAAGAAAATCCACAGCAGAATAAAGATTAAAAATCCAGCGAGGATTATGCTCCGCACCTGACTTTCGGTAAGGTAGTTTACAATATTGGCGTAAAGACTTTGATAGCCCGCCGCCCTTATTTTTACCTCGGGTCCTAATATGCTGGCGGCCACAGAATCTACTTGGTCTAAGGTGCCTTGTAATGCTCTGGCACTTATTAACTTTCCCCTTAAATAAAAGCGACCAGTATTGGTTTGGGTGTTAATAAAGGAATTCTGCAGCTCTGGGTTTTGTAGATAGAAGCTTTGTAGAAAAGTGGCCAGACTTTTAGAGGCTGCCCAATCTTGAGTTTTGGTGCTATCGCCTCTGTTGGCAATTGCCGCCACTAAATCGTGATAACCGTTCATGGACCCTATATGCTCTAAGTCAACCAAAGCCTCATCTAATCTTTGCAGCGACTGTTGCACACCCAAGTCGGCAATGTTTTTAGAATCGCTTTCCACCAGATAGTCCAAAGGCATATAAGGACCAAAGAGTTCTTCAATTCGCTCGCTCTGTTGCCTTACGGGATGTTCTTCTGGTAAATAGGCGATGCTATCGGTGTCTACCTTTAAATTAGGAATGCTGATAATTGCCGCAATTAGCGCAAGGCCCGTTATCGTCCAAATGGGATAGGGATGCGACACCACCCAATCTTGCAACTTTCCTAGTCCTGCGGAAGTACGATCGCTTTGCGCCGGCATAGGGGCAAGAGGTAAAATAATACTCCCCCATAAAAAGGAGAAGAATAGTGCTAGGGCAATGCCCAAAGCTGCAAACAAACCAAATTCTGCCAGCACTGCCACTGGGCTAACTGCCAGCGAAAGAAAGCCAGCCATGGTGCTGAGGCTGGTGAATAAACAGGGCTTCCAAATTCGATGGAGAGCATTTAAAGCCTTCGCTTTAGGGCCGTCTTCGGGATTAGATTTTCGAAACTCATTAAGGATATGCATCACATCCATCACTCCCAAGAGGATAATAATGGTGGGAATAAGGGTGCTGAGTAAGTTCAGGCGAAAGCCGAAACTACCGTAAATGGCTAAGGTGAAGTAGGATGATAAAGCTACTACTACCAAGGCATAAAAAGTAAAAGTCCAATGCCGGTAAAGGAGGGCTATTAAGGTGAACATTAAGATATAGCCTAAGCCTAGGAAAAGCCCGAAATCACGCGCTGATAATTGGTTTAGAGCTTCGTAAATAACTCCTAAGCCACCAAAATGGCTGGCTTCTGAAGGCCAATTCGCATCACAAATACGGTAAATATTCTGGATGATTTCCGCTCTTAGGTTTTCAAAATCAGCGCTCTGCTTGGGTTTGATAAATAGTCGGCTGGCTTTATAGTCGTCGCTATAAAATTGATTTTTTAGAAATTGGTTTTGCTCCAGTGCCACCAATGCCTTTTCTTCACTTTTAGGAATTAAAGGTGCAGAAGGACCAAAAGCCATTACCCTCGGACTTTGCCATAAAGAAGGGTGAAAAACATTTTGAATGCTGCTGTCGGCTTCTAGAGCCTGTGCTAAATTTTTAAGCTTTTCTTGGTTCTCTCGATTTAAGATAGAGCCGCCATCTGGACTTTCTAAAACCAGAATTACCATCTCATCATTACCGAAGTTTTCTTGCAATCGGTAATAAGGCTCTAAGGCCGGATCGCCATCAATAAACCAGGCGGTTAAACTATTGTCGATTTTTAAGGCTTGTTGTAAACCCGGAAACAAAAGCAGTCCTAGAATTAAACTAAGACCTAATAGCAAATAGCGCCAGCGGTGTAAGAGTTTCATATTATGACATCAGCCATTTTACAAGTTTGTAGGCTTTCTCGCCGTAAGGCGGATATTTCTGACGAAGATCGAACCAAGTGCTGGTTTTCATTATGGATTTATGATGTGAAAAGGTATCGAAACCATATTTACCATGATATTGACCATTACCACTATTGCCGATACCCCCAAAAGGTAAATCGGGATTGGCAAGGTGGATGGTTGCATTATTTACGGCCCCGCCTCCAAATGGTAATTGCTGCCAATATTTTTCGGCTTCCTTGTCTTTGGTAAATAAATAGAAGGCCAGCGGATTTGGATTTTGATCGATAATGGCGCGGGCATCTTCATGGAAGTCGAAAGCAATAATTGGTAAAACCGGACCAAAGATTTCTTCCTTCATTATTGGACTGTCGAGCGATGGTTCCAAAATTAGACTCGGCGCAATGCGGAGCTTTTCGGCATCTTGCTGGCCTCCGAATATTAGCTCTCCTTGTTCTAGAAAGGAAGCTATCCGCTTAAAATGAGATTCGTGGATTAGTGAGGTGTAGTCTTCACTAGCCAAGGCTCCTTGCGGGTAAAATTCTTGGAGGGTCTTTTTTAGTTCTTCAACAAAGTCCTTAAGTATAGATCTTTGCACCAGCAGATAATCTGGCGCTACGCAGGTTTGCCCCGCATTTAACCATTTTCCAAAGGCAATCCTTCGGGCTGCTACTTTTAAGTCGGCACTTTGGTCGATTAAAGCCGGGCTTTTACCACCTAATTCTAAAGTGCAGGGTACTAGTTTTTCGGCCGCTTGTTTAGCGATGCTCCTGCCTACTGCCGTGCTGCCCGTGAAAAAGATGTGATCAAATCGGAATTCTTCTAATAGAGGTGGAATCACCTTATGCCCCTCACCTTGAATTACGGTTATCAGCTCTTGGTCGAAATTTTCGGTAAGCATTTGGCAAACCAAATTAGAGGTAGCCACGCATTGTTCCGGTGGTTTAAGAAATACCGTATTTCCAGCTGCCAGAGCGGCGGCCATTGGGGCTAAGAGTAATTGGAAGGGGTAATTCCAGGGGGCAATTATTAGGCAAGTGCCTTTCGGCTGAGGGATAAGGTAAGAGCGAGAAGGCCAACTGCTTAGCGGACTAGGTACTCGCTTCGGTCGAGCCCACTCCTTAAGGTGCTTAAGCAGATGGTCGATTTCGGCATATATAAAGCCAATTTCGGAGGCAAATGCTTCAAATGGGGGCTTATTAAAATCAGCCGCTAAGGCTTCTAAAATTTGCTCCTCATTATCAGCAATAAGCTGGCGGAGCTTTTTGAGATTCTGAATACGAAAGGAAATCTCATGGCTTTTGCCCATGCGAAAGAAATCCTTTTGACTTTGAAACAGAGTTTTGATCTCCTGAGGGCTCAGGTCGGAACGGAGTAGTGAGGGCTGGGACATGATTCTTAGCTATGCTTAAAAATAGCAAATGCTTTGGTCCCTAAAAGGTTCGAGCTACTTTACCTTTTTTCGTTTTTTCTTCTTTCCACCAAAAAGCTCACTAAACTTAGGATACACGTAGTAATTACTTTCTTTATCCGAGGCCTTGGGTCGGATTACTTTAAAGTCATTTGCTAAAAACCTAGGCTTTTCGGCTAAGCAAATAAATTGCTTTTTTAACTCTTGTCCTTCTTTGGATACTTTGCTTACCAGCAGTGCGGTTTGTTTTTTACGGCTTTCGGCATCTTCGGCATACATGGTTAGCTTGTTCTTACTAAAAATACCGCAAGCCTGAAGTATGAATTGAGTTGCTTCTCCCCAATAATCACTCACCACGCCATATTTCCAGCGTTTCTCTTTTTCTAATTGAGCAAATAAACTTTGTACACCGGGTCTTATTTCAAAAGCCTCTTCATCTTTTACATAAAGCTTTTTCACCGCTTTTTTAAAGGCCTTCTGATATTCTTGAATTTCATCTTCACTCGGCTCCCGATCTAGCTTTAGCTTAAAGATGTGCACTAGTAATTGCTGCAAGTTTTTGATATGCGGTGCGGGGTCCGAATCGAGCTTAATGGAGCTAATCTCAGATAAAAGATCAAATAAAAGTCCGCGAAGCTCTGTGTCCGAATATCGGATTACCGCTTCCAAACTAAAGATGGTGAGTCGTTTCATGCTCCTTTTGGCGTGGGAGCTGCAAAATTAAAAAATTCTTAAGTGCATATTAAGGCAGCGTTAATCAGAATTGAATTTTTCTGTTAAAATTTTCACGCCATTTTCCAAACTACGGTGTACAGGGCAACGGTTGGCGATTTGCATTAGGCGCTCTTTTTGTTTTTCATCCAAGGGTCCCTCTAATTCAATCTTACGGGTAAATTTCCCCATTCGCCTCTGCTCGCTATCACAATGCTGCACGTCTTCTGCATATTGGGCATCGTAGTCTACATGCACTCGGATACTCTTCAATGGCCAGTCTTTCCGATCGGCATACATTCTTAGGGTCATGGTGGTGCAGGCGGCTAAAGAGCTGCCTAAAAGTTCATAGGGGTTTGGCCCCAAGTTTTGTCCACCCATATTCTTAGGTTCATCAGCCAAAAGCTGGAAGTCGCCCGCTTTAATTTGGGTGAGATAGGGTTCTTCATCGGTTTGAGCTAAAACCAAACTTTCACTTTTTAGGCTTTTACTCTGGCTGTTTTCTAGGTAGCGGGCCGACCAAGAAGCCACTAATTCACCAACATATCGCGAGTCTTCTTCTCGACTTAATAAATGATCGGCACCATCTAAGGAAACAAAGCTCTTGGGGTGATGGGCAGCTTCGTAAATCTCCCTTGCATTTTCAATCCCCACAATTTTATCTTGGGGCGAATGCAAAACTAATAGCGCACGCTTACGCCATTGGGCTATGCTTTCGCTGATGTTATGCCGATTTAGGTCTTTTATAAACTGTCGTTTAATGGTAAAAGGTCGACCGCCAATATTGACTTTGGCATCACCCTCATCTTTTATTTCTTCAATTTTTTCATCAAAAAGATGCTTTACGTGATGGGCCTCAGAAGGAGCGCCAATAGTAACTACGGCCTGTACGCTTTCTATTTGTCTAGCTGCCATAAGCACTGCCGCGCCGCCCAAAGAGTGGCCAATAAGAATGTCGGGTGCGCAATTGCGTTCCTTTAAAAATCGACTGGCTGCTAATAAATCCTCTAAATTGGAGCTAAAGGTAGTTTCGGCAAACTCACCTTCCGATTGACCAAGTCCACTAAAGTCGAAACGTAAAACATTAATTCCCTTTTGGGTTAGGGCTAAGGATAGATTGCGGGCCGCCTTAAGGTCTTTGCCGCAAGTAAAACAATGGGCAAATATTGCAGTGGGACCTTGCTCTAGAGCGGGAGATCTCTCGAGTACTCCAGCTAACTCCTGGCCATCGGCAGTTTTAAACTTTACTTTTTCGGGGCGCATTTCTTTTTCTTTACGGTCGAAAAAGATAAGGGAACCTGACCTTAGATGTTCACAGCCATTTAAGGAAATCGCGAATCATGCGATCTTCGGCGTATTTGGTGAGGGCCGACCATGAGGCGAGGCTCATAACGGGGTTTAAAATCCAAGTATGCTTTAGTGATTTTTGCAAGCGATAGGTGTGTTTAATCTCGCTCTGATAGTAGCGATACATGTGATCGTGGTAGGGGCTGAGGTCGAAATTGCCCGATTTAAAAGCACTTTCCAAATGTTCAGAGAGAATGCGGGCACTCATCATGCCTGGACCAATTCCTTTTCCCGTAAAGGCCTCAATCATTCCGCCGGCATCGCCAATTAGGGCATAACCTTCGCCTGCAATGCGACGTTTGGGCGTCATAATCGGTAGTCCCCAGCCTTTTGTTTTTTCCAAGGCTTCGGCATTTTCAAACATGGGCTGGATGTAGGGGTTGCGCTCTACAACCTGCTCAAACATTTTTTTAAGGTTGATCTTCTTGGCCGAAATCGCGGTGCTCAGCATGCCTAAGCCTACATTAGCCTCATTATTACTGAGGGGGAAAGCCCAAAAATAGCCTGGCAAAAGATCTTTATCAAAGAAAAACTCGAGATGATCGCCCGGGTGAAAGCCTTGTACATTTTTGTAATAAATGCGAATAGCGGCCAAAAGATGCTCCTTCTCACGAAAGTGCTCTAAACCCAAATAACGGGTAACCACCGGTTTTTCACCTTCGGCGCCAATTACCAATTTAGATTGAATGGTTTCCTCTTCGCCATTGCGTTTTAGACGAACTTCAAATCCTTCCGAATTTCGCTTTAAACCTATTAATTCGGTTTTAGACCAAAACCTGCCACTACCATTTTCGGGTAATTCTCGAATTAGAAAATCATCTAAATCAATTCGTCTGGCCGTATAAAATGGTGCAACTGGAAAATCGGCATCTCTAAAGTCGTAGCGTATCTCCTGACCTTTTGGTCCGTGGAAGCAAAATCCCCAAGAGGGTAGCATTTCCGATTGGGCAGCAAACTTTTCGAGTAATTCCGGATTAATGCGTTTCAGGACATTGAGCACATCTACCGTAATGCCATCCCCACAAATTTTATCGCGGGGAAATTCACTTTTATCAATCAGCAGATGATCGATATTGAGTTTATGTAAAAAGTGAGAAAGGGTAGCTCCGGCAGGACCGGCACCTACAATACAAACATCGAGCTTCAGCATCTTCTCCAAATAGGCGGGGAAGATAATATTACAAATACATTCTTTCGGTAGGAACGAGCAGATTTCGATAATTCCGCAAGCAGTTTAGCACCATATAATTCATATGCCGATTAAAGTCGTGGTGCTGCCGCATATTTTCGTAGCAACGGCGATCGATGAAAAGGCAATCGAGGTGTTTGCTGCGGTTTATAATATCGAAAGGAACATTCCCATCTTCGATAAAGGAGTCTAAGCCAGCCATGTTTCCAGGGCCGAGAATTATCGGTTTCTTTTCGGGGATTAGAATTTCTGCTTCACCGCGTAAAATCCAGTAAAATCCTAGGGCAGGATCTCCCTTCTTAAAAAGGATCTCACCTTTACCGTGGAAGGGGATGTAACTACTTTGTAGGGCAATTTCCTCTACTACAAAGCTAGATGCATCAAAGGGAATAACTTCCCGTATTTTTTCTTGAATATTGAAAAAGCCCACTATTTGTAATCTAAATTCTAGGGACGAAAATAGAGGCTCCTAAGAGCTGGGCCTATGATATTTATCAGTTATTCGTAAATGGCTGCCATTTGACGTAAACTTACCCGATCTTCTAAAGCAATACGCTTCCCTTTAGAACGGATATAGCCTTCTTTTCGCAACTCAGATATTAAACGAATTACCGATTCGGTGGCGGTGCCTACCATATTGGCAATTTCCTCGCGGGTAAGATTGATATCGATATAACCATCCTCATCCTCCCCAAAAGTGGTGTTTAAAATGAGTAGAATTTCGGCTAGGCGTTCCTTTACATTTTTCTGCGCTAAGCTGGTGATCATTTTTCCGGCTTCGCCTAATTCGTGACAAGAAAGCTTGAGCAGGTTTAGCGAAAACTTGGGGTTATCCTGAATCACTTTAAAGAAAGATGATTTAGGAATATAGCAAGCATGAGTATCTTCTAAAGCCGTGGCAGATGCACTAATTGGCTCCTCGCTTAATATACTTCGATAGCCAATTAAATCACCAGAAGTTACAAAACGAATAATCTGCTCCTTGCCCTCGGTGCCTAAGGTGTAGAGCTTTACTTTACCATTATGGATGCAGTACACACCCTGAGGTCGGGCGCCTTCATGCATGATTACCTGACCTTTACGGAAGCTTACACAAGTTTTTAATTGGCTTATTTCCGCGAGGCCCTCAGTAGATAAATCATGGAAAGCGCTATTGGCTTGCCTATTACAAAACTGACATTGGTGGGGTATATCCAAGAGGGTGGTGTTTTATGATTTGGTCTATCAAATATATGATAATTGTCATTTTGAATCAAGGCTATTAAGGTCACATTTGCTTTATGAATGGAAATTCTCAAACGCTAACCGAATGCAGTCACTGCCACCAGCCGCTTTTAGAGCGAGTGGAAGGTAAGGACCCAGAGAAGGTATATTGTTGCTACGGTTGCAAGGTGGTGGATGAGTTAATGGACAGCGATGCTTCCTTAATCGATCATAGCGATTTAAA
>CATMQD010000068.1 GCA_950073045.1 uncultured Flavobacteriales bacterium
ATGCTCTTTTCGTCGATCAGGATGCCCTTTTCGTCGATCAGGAAGGTGGCCCGCTCGATGCCCGTATAGCTGCGGCCATAAAGCTTCTTTTGCACCCACACCCCGTAGGCCTCGCAAAGGGCGCCGTCGGTATCGGAGATTAAGGTAAAGGGCAGGGCGTTCTTGGCCTTGAAATTGTCATGACGCTTGATGCTGTCCTTCGACGCGCCGCCGATCGCTGCACCGGCTTTTGCGAAATTTTCGATGCGGTCGCGGAAATCCTTGGCCTCGACCGTACAGCCGGGCGTCGAATCCTTGGGGTAGAAATAAAGCACCACCTTCCCGCCCTTAAGGTCGCTCAATTTCAGCGTTCCCTCGCCATCGGTGGGCAGATCGAAGCCGGGGGCCTTGTCGTCGGGGTTGACGGTCATTGGTTGTTCTCTTTTTCGCTTTCGCTGATGCGGGTGAAGGAGCCATACATCGGATTGGGAATCAAAACAAAATGATTGCTTAAACTATCAGCTGGAAAGCTTTTCATTTGTTCAACTTCAGCAAAGTCGCCCAATTGATCGCCTATTAAAAGGATAATTTTATTTTGAGCCTCCACCTTATTTCGACGGGCAGTTTTATCAGAGTCATCGCTTTTTAAAAGCACATGTGCCGAATCCGTAAAGGGTAAATTGTACTGCTCCATGTTTTTAAGGGTAGCCCCTAAATTGGCCTCACTGCGATTGGAGATGTAAAAAATCTCTATGCCTTCAGCGGAAGCTTTTTGCAGGAATTCATCTGCGCCAGCAATTAGATGGGCTTCGGCTTCATTTACCCAAGCAGACCATGTTTCGGATTCAAAGCTAGTACCCTTTTGGATTAAGCGCGCTTCATAGGGAGAGTTGTCTAAAACCGTTTCGTCTAAATCTAAAACCACCGCAGGTTTTTTGCCGGCTTGAAAAACCTTCTCTGAATATAGCTCAAGGTTCTTTTGCAGTTTTTGCCAGGCCATATCATAAGCTTGCTCGCGCGCTATTTTGGCTTCATCCGAAGTTTGCAACCATAAGGTGCTTAGCAATATTGCGTCACTATCCCGCGCAGGATCCGGACAAGGTTCTATGTTTTGAGTGGGGCGATTGCAACTGGCAATAAAGGCAATGCTAATTAGCGTAAATATCTTTGCGGTAATGTTCTTCATCATCTCCTTCAATAAAGTTTAAATAGCTCTCGTATCGGGTAAAGGCCAGTTTGTTTTCTTCTACGGCCTTTTTTACAGCACAGCCGGGTTCATGCTGATGCAAGCAATTGTTAAATTTACAATCACCACTCAGCCTGAAGATTTCTGGGAAGTAATCGCCAATTTCTTCGGGCTCCATATTAAAGAGGCCAAAGCCACGTATTCCTGGACTATCGATTAAATAACCACCTTCGGGTAAGGCATGCATCTCTGCGAAGGTGGTAGTATGTTGACCTTGTTCATGGGATTCGGAAATCACATTAGTTTTAAGGTCGAGCTTGGGGTCTATTTTATTCGCTAGGGTGCTTTTACCAACTCCGGAATGACCAGCAAGTAAACTTACTTTTCCATGTAAAAGCTCTTTTAGTGCTTTAATTCCGGTTCCATCTTTGGCGGATACTTCTATTACTTGGTAACCGGCTTGCTCGTACACAATCCTTAAAAATTCCAATTCATCGGCTTGTTCCTCGCCGTAGATATCAATCTTATTGAAAACCAAAATGAAGGGGATATCATAGGCTTCGGCGCTAACCGCAAATCGGTCAATAAAGCGTAAATGAGTTTGGGGATGAGAAAGCGTAGCAACTAATAATGCTTGATCCACATTAGCGGCTAAAATTTGGTTTTGCTTACTGAGGTTTACCGATTTGCGAATAATATGGTTTTTACGCTCTAGAAGTTTGGTAATTGCCGCCTGACCATCCTCGGTATTTGCCGTGTCAACAATAACGCGATCCCCTACTGCTACGGGGTTGGTGCTTTTAATTCCCTTTAGGCGAAGCTTTCCGCGGATGCGGCATTCTAAAATACCTTCCTCGGTTTGCACTTTATACCACATTCCGGTGGATTTCAATACCAGACCTTCCAAATTCATACTGCAAAGGTGCGCAATCTCTCGCTGGAACAAAAGCTTTACCTTCGTGCCTCTAAAAACCGAAGCATGTCGATTAAGGTATCCAAGCTTTCAAAATTATATGGCGAGCAAAAGGCCTTGGATGAGGTTTCATTTGAAATTCCAAAGGGAGAAATTGTAGGTTTTTTAGGTCCAAATGGTGCGGGTAAATCCACCATGATGAAGATCTTAACTGGTTATATCCCTCAATCATCGGGCGAAGCCCAAGTTTGTGATTTAGATGTATCGGAAGAAAGCATTTCCGTGCGCCAGAGAGTTGGCTATCTGCCCGAGCATAATCCACTTTATTTAGAGATGTATGTAAAGGAGTACCTGCGTTTTATGGCGGGGGTTCATAAAGCTTCTAAGGAGTCGGTAGATGCCATGATTGAGAAGGTAGGATTAAGTCCAGAAAAGCATAAAAAACTGGGGCAACTCTCAAAGGGTTATCGCCAAAGGGTGGGCTTAGCAGCTGCTCTTTTGCATCAGCCAGAAGTCTTAATTCTTGATGAACCCACTACGGGTTTAGATGTAAATCAACTGGTGGAAATTCGTCAGCTGATAAAAGAGGCCGGCCAAGATAAAACGGTAATGTTGAGTACCCATATTATGCAGGAGGTGGAATTCCTTTGCGATCGGGTAATCATTATCAATAATGGTAAAATAGTGGCCGATCGTCCTATTGCAGATTTAAAAGAACTAACCCTAGGTACGGTTTATCAAGTGGAGTTTGATAAGCCTCAAACTAAATCGGCCCTTAAAAAGATAGATGGCCTAATAAAGGTGGAGGAGCTGGATGGCAATCGCTGGCTTTTAGAAGGTCGACCAGATATCGATTTACGCGCCAAAGTTTTCGAATTCGCTGTGGCCAATGAAACGGCAGTGCTGGAAATTCAGAAACGATCAGCGAGTCTAGAAGAAGTGTTTAAGAAATTGACTAAAAATTAAAATGAAAAACTTGATTTGGAGCTTCGCGGCACTGTTAATTATTGCCTGCAATCCGATTGATACCGCCACGCAGCAAGCGATGAAGGCCAAGCAAGAGCAAATTGCTGGTGAGAAGGCTTCGGATGGCCAATTGCTTACAGGGCTAAAAGTTACAGAAACCAGTTCCGGTGTCCGCAATGAAATAAATTTTAAGGACGGTAAAAGGCATGGAGAAGCCAAAGCTTTTTATCCCAATGGAAAGATTTGGAAACTGAATAATTATAAGGAGAATGCCCTAGATGGTGTAGCTCGGATTTATTACCGCAATGGTAAGGTGAAGCGCGAATCACATTACACCAATGATGAGCGAGACGGAAAGTACACCGAGTATTTTAAAAGTGGAAATCCTAAGTTTCAGGTTGAACATGTAATGGGGAAACCTAAATTGGGTTATTTCTCCAAGGACTACCGAGGGGAAGAGGAACCTAAACCAGCCTTATCTTATACAGAGGATGAAAGGCGATATTCGGAAACCGGGAAACGTATAAAAGTAATATTTGAGATCGATACAGAGGCCGTTCCAGCAAGAGGGGAGCCAGTTGAATTCTTTTTACTGCCAAAAGGCGAAAGTTGGGATGAGCTAAGTGCTGATGATGTTGCTAAGTATAAAATTTCTAGGGGGCCCGATTATGGACAGGCCTATATTACTATTAAGTTAGAAAAGGGTCAGTACGCCGCTATAGACGACAGTTTAGTGGCAGTTTTTTTGTTTAAGAATGATGTACCAGTGGCGATTTTTCGAAGCATTAAATTAAGCTACGAAAACTTCTAAGTTATTTTTTAGCGTAGTAGTCCTTTAGGCCTAAAAGTAAAGAGCTGCTTGGTGAATACCGCAATCCCCGATCTATCCAAGCTTTGGCTTCTGCAGTGCTCCTCCGAAATGAGTAGTGGGCCACTTTTGAATAGGCCAAAGCCACGCGCTCCTCATTTATTATTTGTGGAAGCTCCCCTTTTAGGATTTCATCTAAGGCGTTGAGCCTCTTCTCCGCTAAGGCAAGGTTTTTAGCATTTACCGCATTTATCGCTTCATAAATGTAAAAGTCTGCGACAAAGCTTCGCCACAATCCATAATTTAAAAGTTCAGGGTAGTGATGGTTTAGACTTTCTACACTGTCAAGAAACCCTTTCTCTGACCATAAATTGTTGTTAATAATTTGGGCAGTTGATCCGGCTAAGATGCGTTGGTAGCGAGCATTATTCGGATTGAAATCCATTAGTTTTTTAGAGAACTTATAAGAGTCTAAAACCTGACCAGCAGAAAAGCTCTCATAGGCATTAAGAAAAGTTTCATTTTCAATGATATAATCCATGGCCGAGTCGCTGTAAGCGAAATTCTTTTTATACACCTGAAAGATGGTGTCTAATTTCCCTCTATCGATTTCGCCGTCAAGGTGTTTGCGGCAATAGAACTCTAAAGTTTCTAGGGCTTCAGAATGGTATTCCTTGGCAGTAACTTGCAAGGTGAGGTCAATCAAGTCCTTAAACTTGGGGTGATTAAACCTTTCCTCCTCCAACCAGGTTGCTAATACTAATCGCAGATCACCTGGATCATCGTTTGGGTAGATGTAGTATGATTTTAAGGCATTTTGAAGAGCCTGCCATGTTTTACGGTCATCAAGGTCGAATAGGGCCTGGTTAAAATATTGAATTCGGCATAGCCTTGCCGCGTTTATAGGGTGTGAAGGATTAATGCTATTTACAATTGAATCGCGATCAGGGGAATCTAATTCCTCCTGGGTGACTAACTTCTGGGCTAGCAAACCCTTAAGGTAAAGGTCGTAATTGTCTTCATGTACTTCGTAATAACCTTGCTGCGGATCAGTGCTCTCTACAATCCACGTTTCTTCATCATAATAAACCACTACATAAACATGGTTAGTAGTTTCAATGATGCTGTGCGGAACCCCAAGTCGGGCAAACATATAAGCATATACAGCAGAAGCTGAAACACAATTGTAATAGCCAGTTTCGAAGATTTCACAAAACTGATTGAGTGTTTCGTATTTCTTCAAAATGCGATAATGCACCGTATTAAACACGGTCTTCACAATTCGCTTGGTGCTTTTCCGCAAAAGCTTTGCGGAGTCTAATTCTAGGAAAATCTGGTTTAATTGTTCCGAGTATTGGGCTGCCGCATTAGAGTCTATTCGGCCACTAGCGCCAATTAGAAGATTTAGGTAATTGGTGTCGCCTTTAGATAGAGATTCGAAGTTTTGGCGTTCAAAATCATTTCTAAACTCAAGCAGCTCAAACTTAATGTTTACCTGAGCCTTGAGGACTGATAGGCTGAAAAAGCAAAAAAGAAGGAAATAGCGAAGCCTGTCTTGGTTGATCTATATTCTAATCCTGCAAATCTAATAGAGCTAAATTGAAATTCAAGGTTTTAGAAAGCTACATTCCATTGGTAAACTTAATTGCTTTTTTGGTCCATATTTCTGCTTTGTGTTGATAATGAGGATGAAAAGCTGTGAGGATTTGCCGTATATTTCGAGCTGCTATTACCCCACTAAGCAAAACTTAATGCTCAAGAAAGCCCTCACATTGCTATTCTTAGCACCGGTAGCTTTACTCTATTCACAAGTATATAATCCCGGTCCGCATCAGCAACAGCATCAGTTACCTCGCGGTGCTTATGTAGCCTGTGTTGATGATATTGCGGAAGAGATGGCGGCTGGCACCACAACAAAGTATCAGGATTTATTAGCGCTTATTGCACGTCATAATTTAGATTTCCTAGCTTTTTACGGCCTGCACCATATTGTAGATAATAACCCTCAGGATAATCCAGAGGAAGTGCAGCTGCGATTAATTCTATCGAGCATAAGAGCTCAGTTTCCAAAAATTGAGATTGCAGCGGTTGGCGGTGGCTTGCAGGATCCAAGTGCTGGTAAATCTAGTGCCCAGCATTTTGAGCAACTGCAAACCGGAAATTTCATCTATCAACCTTTATCGGAGGTCGCTTGCCCGAATGATGTATTAAGCACCTTAGGAAGCGCAAAACTGAACCGAATTTTAAACCCACTAAACCCTAATCTCGATGAGCAATATCGAGCAGAAGTGCTGAAGTTTTTCGCTCGCATTGCTAGTTTCTACGGTTTTAAGTCGCCCGAATCTCGTCCAAGGGATTCCGGTGTAAAAGGAAAAACCAGCGCTGCAAAGGATTATTTTGATCACCTAGTTTTAGAAGATGAATGGTGGTGGCGTAGTGGTAAGGTGCGCGATAATTTGGATGACCATGAAGTGCTCCTTCGATCCATGCGCAGTATTTTACACCTTAGCCATGCTTGTGATGCCAAGGTGATTACTTACGAGAGTATTCAGCATGATAGTACGGGTCAAACTGGAATGATGGATCAGGCTTTGGGGGTGGCTTCTTTGGCTGATAGAGTTTTGGTAACGCACTACTTTAAATGTGTGCCTAATACCTTGGAGCGCTATTGTGAAGCTATAGAAGCCTGGGGAGCTAGCTCTGTTTCAGGAACTGAGTTTTGGCCTTTATTCTCTTCCGAAGATCAATCGGCACGCATTGGTTGTTCTCGTTTCGACCCTAATGAGGCTTGGAACGATTTCTGGGGAGAATGGATGGATACCACTTTCACTGCCAATAATCCCCCGCCGGATCTTTGTCCGGGCCCTGGCCGACCTGGCTTTGGCTATCCATATGAAACAGATGAGGCTGAGGATCTTTACCTAGAACGATTGGATAGTGCTGCATTGGCGGGAGTATTGCCGGGTAGTGCCTGTGCCCAATTTAATATTGGAAATTATCGAGTAAAAGGTTTTATGTGGTTTACAGCCCAGCTGCTAGATCCACATGGTAGGTCTAAGGTTAGTTTAGAAGATCTAAGTCTTGCGCTTCCCATATTATACCCTAATCCGGCTAGCAATCAGCTAAACCTTAGTGAAGGTGAAATTCGAGCAATTCGCGACCTCTCGGGACAAAAATTCCCGCTAAGGCAAATAGGTGATGCCTGGGATATTTCGGCCCTAAAGTCGGGTGTGTATTTAGTGGAATTAGAGTTTAATAATGAACTCTATTTTCTGAAATTCACAAAGCGATAGCTTTATTTCTTGCGCATAAAGATATTAATCGGCACTCCTCTTAAATCAATATGTTGTCTTAATTGATTTTCTAAGAACCTCTTATATGGGTCTTTAATGTACTGTGGTAGATTAGCGAAAAAGGCAAAGCTCGGTACCGTAGTAGGTAATTGCGTACAGAACTTAATTTTAAGCATCTTCCCTTTGGTAGCTGGGGGAGGAGTCCCTTGAATAATGGGAAGCATTAAGTCATTAAGCTTACTAGTGCTCATACGGTTTTGACGGCGTTCGTAAACATTAACTGCTTCTTCCACCGCTTTGTAAATCCGTTGCTTATTCATTACCGACATAAAGATGATCGGAACATCGCTAAAGGGTGCAATGCGCTCGCGAATCATATCTTCAAATTTCTTGGCCGTTTGATGATCTTTGGAAACCAAATCCCATTTATTAACCAAGATTACAATGCCCTTTTTATTGCGTTCTGCAAGAGAGAAGATCGCTAAATCTTGACCTTCAAATCCACGCTCGGCATCTACTAAAAGTAAACATACATCGGCGTCTTCTATAGCGCGCACCGAACGTAAAACCGAGTAAAACTCTAAATTTTCATGAACCCGACTTTTCTTTCTAAGTCCAGCGGTGTCTACTAATAAAAAGTCCTTACCAAAAAGGTTGTAGCGCGTGTTAATAGAGTCGCGAGTGGTACCTGCCACATCGGTTACAATATTTCGCTCTATACCGGTAATCGCGTTAATGAAAGAAGATTTTCCAGCATTAGGTCTTCCAATTACAGCGATCTTGGGAATATTTAGTTCTTCTTCCTCCTTTTCTTCAGGAAGCATTTCTACCATTTGATCGAGGAAATCGCCAGTACCTCCGCCATTCATGGCCGAGATATTATGGATTTCTCCTAAACCTAAACTGTAGAATTCGGCACTTTGGGTTTGACGAAGAGCATTATCCACCTTATTCGCAACAAGCATTACTTTTTTAGTGGTTCTACGAAGTAGGTTAGCTACCTCTTCATCCATGCCTGTGATACCATCTTCAGCGTCTACCACAAATAAGATGAGGTTGGCCTCTTCGATGGCGATTTCCACTTGCTTGCGAATTTCACCTTCAAATACATCGTCACTACCAACGATATAACCGCCGGTGTCGATTACAGAAAAAGGTCGGCCCGCCCACTCGGCTTTACCGTATAGGCGATCTCGGGTTACCCCGGCTATAGAATCTACGATCGCTTTACGCTGACCGGTTAATCGATTGAAAAGAGTAGACTTGCCCACATTCGGGCGCCCTACAATGGCGACAATGTTGCCCAAAGCTTAAAATTTTGGCAAAGATAGTTTAAATGCGCGCGGCTAAAACTTATAATAAGCTTTCTGGAATTTCACAAACCGGAATTGCTTCCATTTTGTGGCGGTTATTGCGGTTGTAGCGGCTGTAAATTTCCATTACCTCGCGTTCACGACCCGAGAAATCACTGCTCTGCTTACCTTTTTTCTGCTCTTCCATGGCCCATTCTAGCTCAGGATAGGAGGCACCAATCTGATCTTCATCAGTTCGGTCATCACCCCATAATCCATCGGTAGGGGGAGCCTGCATAATTTCATCAATTACGCCCATTTCTTCAGCTAAAGCGTAAACCTGAGTCTTATAAAGATCGGCAATTGGACTAAGGTCAACCCCGCCATCGCCATATTTGGTATAAAAGCCTACCCCAAAGTCTTCCACCTTATTTCCGGTGCCCACCACTAATTTGCTTTCGAGGGCCGCGAAATAATAAAGGGTAGTCATTCTTAAACGAGCACGCGAATTTACTAAGCTCATCTCGCGAGCTTCGCTCCCAGGAACATTGGGTAAGGAACCTATAAATTGATCGAAGACCGGAGTAAGATCGACTTCAACCCTACTTACATTAGAGTATTGTTTTTGCAGCTTATCGATGTGTTTACGGGCACGACTAACTTGATCGCTGCTCTGGTGAATTGGCATTTCGACTAGGCTTACAGGAAAGCCTGTAGCCGCAGCTAAACTCGAGGTGAGAGCAGAGTCGATGCCTCCTGAAACACCTACCACATAACCCTTAGTACCTGATTTCTCGGTATAGGCCTTAAGCCAATTTACAATGTGGTCGATTACGGCTTTGCGATCCATAAATTCTGCTTAAAAAAGGATACCTACACTTACTGAAACGTAATCGAAACGATAGTTAGACTGGTCGCTTAAACGAGAGTCTTCATCATCAAGAAGATTATCCGTCAGCGCGCGGTTGTATTGTAAACGGCCTAATAATTTAGTTTGGCCGCCAAGGTCGTATTCCATTCCCATGCCAATGCGGAAGGTAGCATCGAATAAACTTATATAACTTCCAGAAGTGCTACTAGGTTTAGGATCCCAGGTTACCTCTTCGCCCGTTTCAAAGCCAATGGCGAAACCCATTTCTGCAAAATAGGTGCTGTAGCCAAATTGGCGAGTTCTCATTTTAATTTGCAAAGGAATTTGAATAAAACCCGCGCGGTATTCCGCCGAAGTATCATTTACTCTTAATGATCCTCCACGGTTTAAATATTCAAAACCAGAAGAAAAAGCATAGCGTTCGGCAAAGGAGTACTCTGCTAATCCGCCAAATCCGAATAGGAGGGCACCGCCCGGGTCGGCTGCTTCTTGATTAGTGTTAATGAAACTAATCTGACTACTACCTATTACGCCCAATTGGAACTTCCGATCCTGAGCTTGCATGCCCAGACTGGATACTAGAATAAGTAGTGTGCTAAATAATAAACGCATAGATGCTTAGTTTTGAGCAAAATTAAGACCCTTCCACAGAATGAAACGCTTTTTGCAATCGCTTTTGTACACAATGCTATTCACTGCCTTTATGAGCTCTTGCGATCAGGAGTTCGAAGTGGATCTTGATCAAATACCCATCGAATCAGAGCTTAAGCGCTTTGACCGTGCTTTTTACGGGACCGATACCGCAAATTTTAAAGCTGAAATTGAAGCCCTAAAAGATGATTTCGGCCCATTTTTTAGCGATCAACAAGAGTTGATTTTTTTTCGAAACCAACGATTGGATGAGCAGAATCAGCGCTTATTTGAAATATCCGAGCAGCAATTTGGCGATTTAGAGGAATGGAAAGTGTCCCTTAATAATATGTTGAAACGCTACTATTATTACTTCGGCTCTGAGGATACTATTGAAACTTACACCTATATATCTTCCCTCGATTTTAACTATCCGGTGGTATTTGCTAAACCCTATTTGTTTATTGAGCTGGATATGTATTTGGGTGAAAAGGGTAAGGAGTTTTATAAATTCTTACCCGAGTATTTGCAGTTTCATCATCAGCCCGCCTTTATGCTCCGAGATGCTGCCTACGAGATTGCCAAGGCCCAAGGGCCTCCACCAGCAGAGCCGGCGACTTTATTAGATGCGATGATCTATCACGGCAAAGTTCTAAAGCTTACCGAACGTTTGCTAGGTAAAGTCTCCGAAGATGTACTTTTAGTTTACCCGCAAAAGAAGTATCAGTTTGCTCAAGCTCATGAAAAGGATATGTGGATTTACTTTATCGAGAATCAGCTTTTATTTAAAACCGATCAAGAGGTTCAAAGGCGGTTTATTGAAGTAGCACCCTTTTCCAAATTTCGAACCAAAACCGACCCCGAAACACCAGGGCGCATTGGTCGCTGGTTTGGCTATCGCATTGTAGATGCCTTTTTAAACGAAAATTCAAACTTGACTTTACAAGACCTATTAAACGAAAGGGATAGCCGGAAAATACTGAAACTCTCACGCTATAAGCCCTAATTCTTTTTTTGCCGCTACCTTTGCCGAAAATTTTCAAATGGCCGTAAAGCACCGTTCCGATATAAGCATCAAAGTAGGATTAGATGAAAACCGTGTACCCGAGGAAATATCTTGGTCGGCACCAGATAGTGGGGTAGAAAAATCTAAAACCAAGGCCACCATGATCTCCATTTGGGATGAAAAGGCTCAGGAAACTTTACGCATTGATCTTTGGACCAAGGATATGCCTTTGGATCAAATGAAAAAATATATTCACCAGAATATCATGGCTATGGCCGATACCTTGGAGCGCGCGGGCGGTGAAGCCGAATTCGCAAAGGAATTACGCACCTATGCCCTCGATCTTGGGGAAAAGATGAATATTCTGAAACGCGGTTAAAGCTTTCGGTTTACTTCGGCGATATAGCTTAAGATTTCAGTTTTACCTGCTCCCGTCTCAGCGGAGCTGGCAAAGTAAACCGGAATTTGAGCCCAGGTTTCCAGCATTTTCTTGTGGTAAGTCTGCAAGTTTTTATTGAGCTGATTGCCTTTGAGCTTATCGATCTTGGTGTAAACCATAGAAAAGGGAACCTGATTTTCTCCTAACCACTCCATAAACTCCAAGTCGATTTTTTGCGGTGGAATCCGAGAGTCGATAAGAACAAAGAGGTTTACCAGATTGGGACGTTCCAAGATATAGTCCTCAATCATCTTCTGGAATTTCTGCCTCGAGTTTTTACTCACCTTGGCATAACCGTATCCAGGTAAGTCTACCAAGTACCAAGTATCGTCCACCAAAAAGTGGTTGATCAACTGAGTTTTTCCTGGCTTGGAAGAAGTATGCGCTAGCTTTTTGTTATTCGCCAGCTTGTTGATTAAACTGCTCTTACCCACATTTGAGCGACCAATAAAGGCGTACTCGGGTTTTTTATCCTTTGGGCAGTGCTCAATTTTCGTGTTGCTAATAACGAACTCGACATTCTTAATTTCCATGCGGCAAAGGTAAGTACTTGCTTATGGATATTTAGGAGGCTGAATTATTTCTGCATCAGCTTTCTTGAGTTATGTAATCCAGTATTGAACAAGCTCTACATAAGAGGGTTATAGCTGTTTAGAATTTAGAGAGGCTCCACTATATTAGCGAAAACACCCTTATGCGAATTCTATTCTTTGCCTGGACCTTATTACTCACCTTGGCTTGCGCCAAAGATGGAGATAACAACCAGTCTTCCCATGCCAATGTAAAAACCTATCGCTATCTAGCCCTTGGTGATTCATACACCATTGGAACGGCCATTGGCGAAAAAAAGGCCTATCCAGTTCTTTTAGTTGATTCTTTGGATAGCCAGATTTCGGATAGCATAGAATATGAAGTAATTGCCCGAAATGGTTGGACCACCGCTGATTTGCAAAATGGAATAAATAGCGCTGAACCCGACTCTAGCTTTGATGTGGTTACTATTCTTATTGGGGTAAATAACCAATATCAAGGCCTTAGCATTTCTGAGTATCAGGGTGAGTTTTTAAAGCTGCTTAATCAAGCAATTAGTTTCGCTCAAGGAGAGAAGGAGCGGGTGCTGGTGATTAGCATTCCGGATTGGGGAGTTAGTCCTGCTGGCGCTGCAAACCGTATGCAAATTGCTGTCGAGATTAACGATTTTAATTTTGCTCAAAAGCAGGTTTGCGACAGTTTGGAGGTTGATTTTATTGATATAACCTCCTTAAGTAGAACCGGCCTTAGTAATTCTGCGTATATAGCTTCAGACGGATTACATTTCTCTGCCAAGATGCATCAACTTTGGATGAGAGCCCTATATCCGATGTGGAATCAAAAAATTAGAGATGAATAAAAGGCTCTTACTTCTATTGCTAAGCATTGGGATCATAGACCTCTTCGGGCAAAGTCCGGTTTCCTATCAGCTAGAAGTAGAAAAGGGTTTTGTTCTATTGCACTCTCAAGATATTGCTCCCATCGGAGAAGCCTATCCAACTGCAGTTGGTTTAAGTGTGCAAAAGTGGTTGTTAGCAGAGAAGCATTGGAATAGTTGCCACTGTTACCCACGATTAGGATTAAGCATTGCCGCCCATGATTTTGATAACCGTGAAGTGATCGGCTGGGGTTTTCCGGTTTATGGATTTATCGAACCTTGGTATAAAATGAGCGATCGCCTTTACTTGAGCATAAGAGCGTCGGCGGGACTGATTTACCTAACTAAACCTTATGATGAAATTGAAAACCCTCTAAACTTAAGCTACTCTTTACCAGTACAGGCTTTTCTGGTTTTAGGCGGTGGACTGGCTTATGAGTTGAATAATCATTGGCGGATTGGCATGCAAGCCCGTTTTGATCATACTAGTAATGGAGGTTTACGAGAACCTAATAAAGGAATCAACTATCCAACTTTAAGTTTTAGTGCCGATTACAGTTTAAAGCCCATCAATTTACAAGCCCTAAAGAAAAAGCAATACAATCCATTGCAAAAGAAAAGGGCACTAAGGATTAATGGCTTTTTAGCAGGAAAGGCGGGGGCTAAAGTTGGCGAGGGAGCTTTTGAGCAAGAAGTTACCTATTTAGTATCTGGATTATCTCTTTACTATTCGCATCAGTTTTTACGCACTTCAGCATTTTTAGTAGGAACAGAGTGGATCAACAACTTGGCCTTTAAAAGGCAAATCGAACGCCAAGGGCTCAATCAAGATCACAATCAACTGGGTTTTATCCTCGGACATGAGTTTCTATTAGGTAAGTTCACTTTTAGTCAGGCGGCCGGTTTCTACCTTTATAAAGATTATGGAGCAGAAGCAAATTGGTATCAGCGCTATAGTCTTCTTTATCGACCAATTCCCGGCCTCGCGATTGGGCCCGGATTAAAAGCCCATGCGAATGTGGCTGAATTTGTCGATTTCAGTCTTGTTTGGGATATTCAGCTTTAATGCTTTGCGTACTTTTGCGCAAATTTCAAGTTAATATGAAAAATCTGGGGACCATCCTTTCTGTTTTAGCTTTAGCGGGAGTGATCTATTTATTGGTAAATCAAAATACATCGGTAGATTCAAGTTCAGTAGCAGAACCTACAGAGCTAAAGCCTAAAGTTTCGGGTGAAGCGGGAGTTAG
>CATMQD010000069.1 GCA_950073045.1 uncultured Flavobacteriales bacterium
TGAATCTGGGAATAAACTATAGTGACGATTACAATGCGGCGCTATTAGTGAATTTCACTAATCGGAATCTTGTCTTTAAAAACTCTCGACTTAGTGTAGATCTGGCTTTAGGGGATATGCCGCGCGGTGAAGTAAGCTATTTTGTGGATCGAGGCTTTATTCCAACCCTAGGACTTAAGCTACGAAGTTATCGTTTTCGCTACAGCAATCTTCAAAACCGTATTCCGGTTAATGAAAAAATCTACCAAGATTATAGTCTTCACCTTTTTCTGCAGTCTACCTGGCGTGATGCCTATGCTATTGGTGGCGGAGTTCAACTAGAAGATATCAGCATTAACCAAAACTTCGAACGAACGAATACCGGCAACAATTTTCAAAAAGGCTTTATCAATTATTACGGCTTTCTAGATTTTGACTCCTTTGATGATGCCGACTTCCCAGCAAGTGGCATTCAGCTTAATATGCGCTATCGCATTATTGCCGAGCGACAAGGTTTGGAGGCTTTTAAAGAACCCAGCTCGGTTTTAGATATCCACTTTAAACAAGCAGTTGGCATTGGCAATCGCTGGGCAATGATTTTCCAAATGTATGGGGCCACAACTATTGGCCCTAGTCTGGACGAACCCTATAGAATTTACTTAGGTAGCATGGGCACGGATTATATCAATTACATCCAACCCTTTATTGGCCATAGATTTATGGAGCTTAATGGCTCCAATACCCTTACGGTAAGGGCCGACTTCCGTTACGAGGTTTATAAAAATCACTTTCTAAAGTTTAAAGCCAATTATGGTAGAATTGAAGAAAGCTTCGAGTCGCTTTTCAATTCAGACATCCTTTTAGATGGCTACAGCTTAGGCTATAGCTACCGCTCCATTATTGGCCCTATGGAACTTAATGTTGCTGGAAGCACCAACCACCCAGACATTTACGCTTATGTTAGACTAGGCTACTGGTTCTAGCTTTTTACACTGAACGCTTGGTCAATTAAACTCTTTGTCTTAATTTTGACCAATCGTTCAATAGAAAATGAGTCCCCGAACTAGTCAGCAAAACGAAGCTCAAAGAGCTCAAACTCGTAAGCTTATACTCGAAGTTGCTTTACAGGCTTTCGCCGAGAAGGGCTACGCTTCGGCCAGCATGAGTTATATCGCCAAAGAAGCCGGAATATCGAAAGGTTTAAGCTATCATTACTTTAAGAATAAGGAAGATTTACTCATCGGCATATTTGAGATGTTGGCCGGAATGGCCGATGGCTTAGAATCTGCTTGGGAAGGTAAACGTCCGGCTGAGAAATTAGCCCTAGCAGTAGAAATGACCTTTAACATTTTACAGGAGCAGCCGCAAATGGTGCGCTTCATGACGGCCCTCGCTATTCAGCCCGAAGTAACCGATAATCTAAAACAGCATATCGAAGCACAAAAACTGATTAACATCAAGGTTTATCAGGAAATATTTAAGGAACTTGAATATGCTAATCCAGAGCTTGAAGCCTATGCTTTTGGGGCGCTTCTAGATGGCGTGGCCTTGGGATGTTTGGCTTTGGGAGCCGATTATCCCCTCGATAAAATGAAACAAATAATCTTATCTAAATATCATTTATGAAAACTAGCATTCTAAGTCTTTTTCTTCTTTTAATGGGTTTTAGTACTACTAGCACTACCGACCCCACCGAAATTGTGCAAAAGGCAGAAGACAAACTTCGTGGTGAGCAATCCTATTCTGAAATGAGCATGACGATTGTTCGACCTAGTTGGAACAGAACCATTAAAATGAAAAGCTGGAGCCGGGGTACAGACTTCTCGCTCATTTTAATTACCGCTCCTGCGCGTGATAAAGGCACGGTCTTCCTTAAAAAGCGAAAGGAAATTTACAACTGGATCCCCAGTATCGAACGTCAGATAAAACTTCCGCCCAGCATGATGAACCAAAGCTGGATGGGCTCGGATTTCACAAATGATGATTTAGTAACGGAATCCTCACTTGTAAAAGACTACGACCACGAATTACTAGGTGAAGTAACGGTAAATGGCCGCGAGGCCTATCAAATAAAGCTAGTTCCAAAAGAGGATGCCGCGGTTATTTGGGGAAAAGTTGTTTTACACATCGATAAAACGGAATACCTGCATCTTAAAACCGAGTTCTACGACGAAGACGAAGAATTGGTGAGCACCATGGAGGCCAAGAAAATTGGCACTCTTGGCGGAAAAACCCTTCCCACCATTATTGAAATGCAGCCTGTTTCAGAACCCGGCAATAAAACCATACTGGAGTATCAAGAGCTTGATTTCGACGTAAATATTCCTCGTGAATATTTTACCACCCAGTATATGAAACGCGTTCGTTAAGATGTTATTCAAGATCGCCTGGCGAAACATATGGCGCAATAAACGACGGAGTCTTATCACCTTGGCCTCAGTTGCTTTTGCCCTCTTTTTCGCCATCATTATGCGGAGCATGCAGCTCGGTACTTACGACCAAGCTTATTCCTCCGTAATTAACGCCACCACTGGCTATATGCAATGGCAAGGCGAAGGATTTTGGGACAAACAAAGTTTAGAGCGAAGTTTTAGTCCGGACTCTCTCACTTGGCAGCAAATAGAACAAGATGAATCGGTGGAAGCTCTACTTCCTCGCTTGGAAAGCTTCGCCCTTTTGGCTTCAGATAATAGTGATACCAAGCCTGGCTTTTTAAAAGGCATCCAAGCACCTTTAGAAAGTAAATACTTTAAACTAGATGAAAAGCTATTAGAAGGATCCCTGCCTTCGGCTTCTAATAATGGGGTGATGTTGGCATCAGGCTTAGCCGAAAATCTAAAAATTAAGCTGGGCGACACCTTGGTGATTATCGGTCAGGGTTACCACGGTATGAGTGCCAATGGAAAATATCCAGTTGTGGGTATTGCTGATCTTAAAAACCCCATCGCCAATAAAAGCACCGTTTACCTCAATTTGCAAGAGCTGCAATATCTAACAGGCGCATATAACCAGCTTACTGCCGCGGTAGTTGTACCCACGGATCCAAAGGATTTATATGCCCTAAAAAATCAGCTGCAAAGCTATACCGACACCACGGCCACCGACCTTATGACTTGGCAAGAAATGATGCCTGAATTAATAGAAGCCATGGAAGCGGATAGCGCTGGTGGACTAGCCATTCTCTTTATCCTATACCTCGTAATTGGCTTTGGGATATTCGGCACCATTTTGATGTTAACTGCCGAAAGAAAACCTGAATATGGAATCCTGCTATCCATCGGCATGAGCCGCGGCAGAATGGCCCTAAGCACCTTTATGGAAACCGCCTTTTTAAGTTTATTGGGAATTGCATCGGGCAGTTTTTTAGCACTTCCAATTGCTATGTACTACCATTATAACCCCATAGAATTGGCGGGAGACATGGATGCCATGATGGAAGATTATGGTATGGAGCCTCTGCTACCTTTTAGTCTCGACAGCAGTATTTGGCTCACGCACGGCTCAATTATGCTTATTATCAGCCTTATTCTAAGCCTATACTCGATCATAACGATCTATCGGTTAAACCCTGTAAAAGCGATGCGACGATGAAAGTTTTACTAAAAATCGCTTGGCGAAATATTTGGCGACATCGCCTCCGCAGTTTAGTGGTCATCATCTCCATTATATTGGGAATTTGGGCTGGAATATTTGTTAGTGCCTTTAGCTTCGGGCTAAATGATCAGCGCAAAGTAAGCATGATCCGCAACCAGATTTCACACTTGCAGGTACATAATCCTCGCTTTAGCGAAGATCAATCGGTACAGCATTTATTGGCTAATAGCCCTAAACTGGAAGAATGGACTAAACAGAATACCGACGCCCAATATGCCTTTCGGATGAAAACCATGGGCATGGCGGCTACTGCACATTATGGCGGTGGAGTACAAATAATTGGTATTCGCCCCGAGCAAGAAGCTAGTTTAACCGGACTCCAAAGCAGAGTAGATAGCGGAAGCTACTTGGACGACGAAGGTCGTAACCCCATATTAATCGGGGCCGCCCTAGCCGAAAAGCTAGAAGTAAAGCCGGGCTCTAAGGTTATTTTAAGCTTTAGTGATGAGGAGCAAAATCTAGTTTCGGCTTCTTTTAAAGTGCGTGGACTCTATCACGATGTATCCTCTCAAATAGAAAAGATGCAGGTTTTTGTGCGAAGCTCCGATCTGCAAAAATTATTAGGTGTGCAGTCTAATCAATTTCATGAATTGGCCATTCTCTTACAAGATGATGCTCAGGTAGAAGCCCAAGCCCAAGCAATCGCAGCTGCCTTTCCGAATGAAAAGGTTGAAAGCTGGAAGGAGCTCGCTCCAGAGCTGGCTTATGCCGATGAGATTATGAGCCAGGCTCTGTATTTTGTAATTGGGATCATAATGCTAGCCCTTTCCTTCGGGATAATCAACACCATGCTGATGGCGGTTCTAGAGCGCCGAAAAGAATTGGGTGTTTTAATGAGTGTAGGCATGAGTAAAAGGAGAGTCTTTGCCATGATCATCCTCGAAACCCTATTCTTGGCCCTTTTAAGTGGACCCATGGGAATTATCGCTGCCTATCTCAGCGTAAGCGGAACTGCCGAAACTGGTTTAAACTTAGCCATGTTTAGCGATGGTTTAGCCAGCTATGGCATTGGAACCATTATATACCCTGTACTACCTAATAGCTTCTATTTCGGCACATCTGCCATTGTATTCATTATGACCTTATTGGCCGCCCTTTATCCTGCGCGACATGCTTTAAAGCTTAATCCCGTAGAAACGATGCGAACCCTTTAATAACAATCTCATGTCGGTAATTGAAACCCAAAACCTTAGTCGCGTTTACCAAGATGGAGACAGCGAAATTCACGCAGTAGATAAAATAGACCTTTCGGTAGAAGCGGGAGAGTTTACCGCGATTATCGGTCCTTCCGGGTCGGGTAAAACCACCTTGTTGAATTTAATTGGTGGTTTGGATAATCCCACTAGCGGTACGGTAACCGTAGAGGGAAAACCCATCCATCAGCTAAAAGATAATGAGCTCATTAACTTTAGACTACAACATATTGGCTTTGTTTTTCAGGCCTATAACCTTATTCCGGTGCTCAGCGCTCGCGAAAATGTGGAGTTCATCATGCTGTTGCAAGGTCAGTCGAAGCAAGAGCGCGAAAGTAGGGCCAAGGAATTATTGCAGGCCGTTGGTTTAGAGCAGCAAATGCATAAACGTCCTTCGGAACTTAGTGGTGGGCAGCAACAAAGGGTGGCCGTAGCAAGAGCCTTGGCTTCCAAACCAAGCTTTGTTTTAGCTGATGAGCCTACTGCAAACCTCGACTCGAAAAGCACCGAGGACCTCTTGGATATCATGCACAAACTGAATAAGGAAGAGGGTATTACCTTTCTCTTCTCTACCCACGATCAAAGGGTTATCGATAGAGCGGAACGCCTTATTTATGTGGAAGATGGCAAGATAAAAAGCGACGAAAAGCAGTGAAAAAGCTCCTCGTTATATTGCTCCTGGCCAGCCTAGGATTGCAAGCACAAGAAGAAAGTCCTTGGCAACTCACTGGCTACCTTAAATACCTCGCCTCCTACTCCCAAGTTAACAAGGCTTACTTTCCGCCCGAACTACATAGCGAAACAAGCTTTAACAATTTCGATCAACTACTACATAATCGTTTCGACCTCCGTTATTATAAAGGCGGCTGGACGGGAGGAATCGGCATGCGAACCCGACTTTTTCAAGGGGCTAGTGTAGAAAAAGGAGAATCCTTTTACCAAGGACTGGATAAGGATGCTGGTTTAGCGGACCTCAGCTTTCTGTATTGGAAGAGCGATCAGGTATTGATGCACACCATTATTGATCGACTTTGGCTCCAATATGAAATCGAGAAATGGAGTTTCCGCTTGGGCAGGCAAAGAATTAATTGGGGCATGACCAGCGTATTTAACCCCAATGACCTTTTAAACCAGTATAATTTCCTCGATTTCGATTATGAGGAAAGACCCGGAGTAGATGCTTTAAGAGTGCAATTCTTCCCTAATTTTTCCAGTCAGCTAGAACTTGCCATTGCCCCCGGTAGAGACGAAATTAATACCGCGGCCCTGCTCTATCGCAATAATGCCTACCTCTACGATTTCCAGTTTATCGCTGGTTTTTACGATGCTCAGGCTACCCTTGGCGGGGGATGGGCGGGCTCCATCGGTGGATTTGGCTTTAAAGGAGAGGCTAATTATTATTTCGAAAATAACCAAGAGGCGAAATCGGAAGTGTTGGTCGCTGCAGCTGATGTAGATTACGTTTTTTCGAATGGCCTTTATCTAACCTTGGGCTACCTCTACAACCAGAGTGCGGCGGAAGGTTTAGGCGTACTCGCCTTTAGCAATGTGAGCGATGGGCAAGTATTAAGTCCTCGAAACCCCTATATCTACCGAAATACCGCATTGCTAAGTCTTAATTATCCCTTTAACCCACTTATTAATGGCTCCCTTACGGGGATGTATAGTCCCGATGGAAATAGCACCATTATTTTTCCAAGCATTAGCTACTCTCTAAGTACTAATTGGGATATTCTTGTTGCTGGGCAGTTCTTCCTAGCCGATAATGATTTAGCCGCTCAAGAATATGATGCTTTTGCCAACTCTTTATTCTTGCGTTTAAAGTGGTCCTTTTAATACCTTTCCGCCACTATCTTTCATTGATACCAAATTCGCATGCGCAGATATTTAGTCCTACTAATCCCAATATTGTTTATCTCTTGCAAGGATAGCAGCCGCTATACCATCACCGCCAAGGAGCGCAGCTTAATTGATGATGAGAACTGCCTCATTACCCAGCGCTATCCTGTATTAGGTGGCATTGCAGATAGCATGACCGCCATGGGCATGAATCAATATTTTAAAGGGGCTTTACAATTAGAACGGCGCTTAAAATCCTGCCTCGAGGCTGAAGGCCAGCAACGCAAGGTTATTATTGGCGACTTTGTAAATCACAGCCTAAATGATTCCTTGTTAAGTATAGAGCTTCTGATGGATCTGCAAGAAAACGGAAAGCGCATGAAGTTCTACTACCCCATCAGCATGAAAATGCCTGAGGTATATGTCCCATCCTTAGAAATGCTATTTGGCGATTCTATTTTCGCTAAAGTCCGACCGAAACTCGACGCTTGGGCGAAGGCCGATTCCAATCGTTCATACAACAAATTTGCCTTTAAGCTCGGGTCCAATTACGCTATTCCCTTTTGCCTTTCGGCAGATAGTCTTATCCTCTATCCTGGTGCCGAGGGAGAAGCAATTGCCCTTAATCGATTGGCCATTTCAAGAAAGGAATTATGAAGCGGGCCCTAGCTTTACTCGGAATATTCTTCTTGCAAGCTTGTGCCTCACCATTTATGGCGCCTAATCCTAATCGGAAAGAGAGTACGGAGCACATCAAAATCTTAGGGGACCCTTGGTCTTGTAGTTTTCAGATTATCCATAATCATATGCCGGGCTCTAATACGCCTCCTTATGCCATATTAAGTTTATGGCGAGAAGACAGTGGCAGCAGTTATGCTTGGATTAAAGTAGAGCGAGTTTGGTTTTATGTAGGTGATGAACTGGTAGAAACAACTGATGAGATAGAGCAAGGTTTTACGGTCCTCAATCAGAGCAATATCAACTTTAACCTGCGAGATCTGGGTGAAGCCAACAACTACCAAAACTTAAGAGTAATGGCGCGTTTACGAAACTCTTGGGGTGGTTCTTACCTCCTAAAATTTGAGGATGTAAGTCCTGGAATAGTTTACTGATTAAGGCTTGCTAAAAAAAAAGGGCGCTCCTTACTAGGCAATTGATAAATCACGAACCTATCGTTAGCAAAGGCCACGGAAAGCTTTTCTACACTGCGGTCGGCATAATGTACCACGTAGCCTTCGCTGTGTTTAGCTTCTTCAATTTCCCAAATCCTTAGGAAATCCTCAGAGTTTAAACTGGAATAATCTTCTTTTAGCGTTTCGGGATTAGTGCACTTTAGTTTAGACATATGATCTAACCAATATTCGGCATACTCCTCACTAAAGAAGGCCTTAGTGCCATCATACCAATCACCATAAGAGCTACGCATACTTTTCACTCTAAAACCTGGCTCCGAAGGAGGTACAATTGCTAGCGCATCTTCAGCGGTATTCTGCTTAAACCATTCCTGCACCGCATACCAGTCTTTCTCCTGACTACCTTCATCAATTTGCAAGCCGCCGCGCATAAAAAAGGCCAAGCCTCCAATTAACAAATAGGCTGCTGATAAACTTATAGGCGCCAGCCTTCGGAACCCCTGGAAACGAATTATATACCAAGCAGCACCCATTAGCATTAAGGCCGAAAAAGTTTTAGACCATTCACCATAAGTGTATTGCGCAATAAATGGTATGGCTAATAGGTAGAAAACCGGCTTAGGGTTTTGCACTAGCATTCCACCCCATAAAACTAGGGCCAAGGTGCTAATGAAAAGGAAGGCACGGTAAAACTGGAATTGAATAATAAGTTTAATCGGAAGGATTTCGGTAAATATCGTTCCTATGATAATCATCAAAATAATACTAAGTCCAAAGCCCTGTAAAAAACGCTTGGCTTTAGTTTCAAAATTTCCTTTTTCAAGGATGATGAAATAGGCCACTAGCACCAATATTGACTTTAAGAACATTATTGGCGGAAACTCTGAGGGGAAAGTATGCTGGCCATTACGTAAACGCATTACCTCCATCCAAGTTTCAGAAAAAGAGAGGGAAGAGTCGCCTGAGCCATTCGCCATTTTCATGATTAAAACGGGGCTCATCATTAGCAATAAGAAAAAGCCTAACCAAAGTTGTTCCTTCTTAAAACCTTGACTAAAAAAAACCGCTACGGTTCCCGCTCCTAAAATATAAATAGCAGAAAGGGGGTGAATGTTAAAGGCCAAGCCGAGCAATAGAACGGCATACCACAAACGTCCCTTATAAAGATGTAAAATGCTGAATAAAAGTAAAGGATAAGCAATGGTGCGCTCCATTAATAAGGTGTCCCATATACTTACAAATCCAATAACTGGAAATGAGAAACTTAGCAACACTACCGCTAAAATTCCGGCCTCACGAGAGTTGAAAATCTCGTAGCCTAAGCGATAAAAAGCATAAACCGTTAATCCGAAGCTTAAGGCATAAATACTGAAGAAAAGTAAAGGGATATCATTCCCAAAATAAGGTAGGGCAATCTTTAGGCTGTAGAGAAAAAAGGTTGGTGAGTTGTTATACTGCTCCACCAATAAATCATTGGGATAATGAGAAGGGTCGAGTAACTCATAAAGCCACGGCAAGGAAATGAATTGATTCCACATGCCATAGTGATATTGGTTAATGCCCACAATCGAGGCGATGGCCACAACCAGCAAAAACAAGGGAACCCTATACTTATTGATAATTGACATACCCACTATTCTTTATCCGAAACAAAAATGTATCAGAAAAGCCAATGGGCTCTATATCTTTCGATTAGAGGGGGCTTTATGCCGATAAGTGGTTGAACCTATAATATTTGGCTATGCTCGTAAAAGTGCTTTTTCTCCAAATTAGGAACCATGGCATCTTCCGCTGGATAGCCCACGGGCAGCAGTAAAAATGGCTTTTGATGACTAGGGCGCCCCAGTATATCCGATAAAAAATTCATTGGGCTCGGGGTATGGGTTAAAGTGGTTAATCCCAAATGATTGATGGCAGAAATTAAAAAGCCAGAAGCGATACCCACCGACTCATTTACATAGTAATGCTTAAACTTTTCACCGCTTTCATCTTTGCCATAGAGTTCTTTAAAAACGATAATTAGCCAAGGAGCCACACTTAAAAAAGGCTTTTCCCAATCGGTGCCCAAAGGTGCCAAATCCTTTAGCCATTCCTCGGTAGCTCGCTCTTCGTAAAAGAGTTTCTCTTCGGCTTCGGCAGCTTCCCTAATTTTATCTTTTAGTTCTTGACTGCTTACCGCTACAAAATACCAAGGCTGCTTATTGGCCCCGCTCGGGGCAGATGCGGCAATGTTTAATAAATCCCGTATTACTGCTTCAGGCACTGCCTTATCCGAGAAAAACCGACAGCTTCTTCGCTGCAAATACTGCTCTTTAAGGCGACTGGATTGCAGCTCCAATTCTTCCCCTTTGTAATTGATTTTTAGATCGAGGGGAATAAAGGCGGGCTTCTTAGACTCTTGCATACATCATCTTTTGGGCCCTTGAAGAAACAAAAATTATGCTTTAGCGCAGCTTTGCCGCTAATTTGGCCATTACCTTTTTAGGATTGCGGTTTTCGTATAAAACCTTGTACACCGCATCGGCAATCGGCATTTTAATTTCATTCTCCTTACGAACCTCGCGGATTAGCTTGGCCGCATAATAACCTTCGGCCACCATATTCATCTCTAACATAGCACTGCGAATGGTGTAGCCTTTACCAATCATATTTCCAAAAGTTCTATTTCGAGAAAACTGCGAATAGGCGGTTACTAATAAATCTCCTAAATAGGCTGAGCCGCTGATATCCCGTTTAATGGGATGAACCGATTTAATGAATTTCTTCATCTCGCGAATAGCATTGCTCACCAAAACCGCCTGGAAGTTATCGCCATAGCCTAAACCATGGTACATACCTGCCGCCAAAGCATAAATGTTCTTTAAAACTGCGGCATACTCGGTGCCATAAATATCATCAGAGGTTTGTGTGATGATATAATCACATGCTAAATTTTTAGCCACTTTATTGGCCGCCTCTTCATTTATACTGGCGATAGTTAAATAACTCAGTCGCTCTAGGGCAACCTCCTCAGCATGACAAGGGCCGGTAATAACGCCAATATTCTCTAAGGGCACTCCCATGTGATTATGGAAAAACTCCCCTACAATTTGGTTAGCGTCGGGGATAATCCCCTTAATGGCACTAAATACATGCTTATCTGCTATCGGCTCATTAAGGTTAGAAAGGGCCGATTTTAAAAAGGCCGAGGGAATAGCAAAAATCAAACAATCTGCATTGCGAACAATATGATCGATATCGGTGCTGATGTCGATTCTTTCTGTAGCTAACTCTACGGAGCTTAAGTATTTAAGGTTGTTGTGATACTTTTTAATATGCATCACATTCTCCTCATCGCGCATCCACCAACCAACATAGTCGTTGTTCTCGGTGAGCATTTTCACGATGGCGGTTGCCCAACTTCCCCCTCCTATTACTGCTATCGACATCCTAAAACTGGATTTCTGCTTGTTTCACTTCTCCATCTCTACGGTAGAGCAGAGTGGCTTTATCGCCTTTTTTAAACTGTGCTAAGCCCTGCATATACGTTTGCATATCGCTTACCTGCACTTCCCCTAATTGAGTGATAATATCGCCGGCCTTTAAACCCGCCTTAGCGGCAGGTTTACCCGGACTAACCCCGTCTATTTTCATACCGCCACCACTGTATAAGTAGTCGGGCATAACTCCAAGAGTTACCGAAAACTGTGGTGCTTTGGTGCTTTCCACTTTAGTGGTACTAAATGGAAAATCTGCACTTTGAGGGGTATTTCGGATTATGCCGCAAATCACCGCCAAGGTTATTTGAACTCCCTCAATATTGATCTTTTCAAAATCGTCGCTTGGTTTGTGGTAGTCCGGATGGGTACCAGTAAAAAAGTGCAATACCGGAATATCAGCGTAATAAAAGCTAGTGTGGTCACTTGGTCCAACTCCGCTTTCAGTAGTTTCTAAGGTTAAGCCACATTCTAATGGTAGAATAATTTGCTCCCACATGGGTGAGGTGCCAATGCCATTAATGGCTAGGGTTTCATCTTCCATTCGGCCAATCATATCCATATTAAGCATATAATGCCAATTGTTTTCACGGCTTTTAGCCTTCGCTACTAAATACTTGGATCCTAGCAATCCCATTTCTTCTCCCGAAAAGGCGAAAAACAGATAATTGAATCTTCGCATGGTAGAGTCCTTGGTAGTCGAAAGGTGTCGAGCCAAGGCTAGCATTCCTGCAGTGCCACTGGCATTATCATCTGCTCCATTATGTACCATAGGTTCTTCTCCCGCATAACGCGATCCTTCACCTCCCATTCCCAAATGGTCGTAATGCGCGCCAATAATTATGGTTTTTTCCTGACCATTATCAAGCATTGCCCCAACATTATAGGTTACATCCTCAATCGCATTTAAAGAAACCGCTAAGGACACTTCCCGAGAACGACGAAGTTTCTTGGCGTAATCTTCATCATTTACATAAATCACCGGAATACCAATCGGGTCGGTAGTTTTAAACTCACTTTTAGGGCTGTTTGTATTTCCTTCGGTATGGATAAGAATTACTGCTTTTGCACCTTTCTTCTTTAGCAGTTTAATTCGTTTGGAGAGATCGTGCCAATCTTTAAATTTAGAATGCGGATGAATACCGTCGGGAGAGCTAAGCTCCATTACTGCAATGGCGCCTTTTACATCCTCATCATCAATATCATCGCGATCTAATTCTTTGCTTTCAATACCAAACTCTACATATTCGGTTTCACCCTTAAAGGAACCATTAGATGAAAGTTGAATGGGGTAAAAGTCTTCATCGATTTTTAGCTGTTCCCCTTTGTACATAAAGTAGTTCCCATCCGCAGAGCGATCTACTCGGTTTGGCACGCTAAACTCTTGCAAAAAACCTGTTTTAAAATAAGGTCTTAAGTTGTTTTGCTTAAACTGCTTAAGAATATACTCTCTGCTCATTAAGTCGCCGTCGGTGCCTGGCTTACGGCCCATTAATTCATCGGAAGCCAAATAGGCGATATCCGCTCTAATTTGCTCTACGGCATCCCTCGGGAACTCATAGCATTCGGCAGGATTATTTTGGGCTCCCAAGAAAGGAGAAAGGACCAACAATAAAATGAGTTTTCGCATCATTATTTCTTAATTAGGGGCCCAAAGATAATTAATTGCAAGGGCCTGAGCTGTTAATAGCGCAGTGTAGAAGTCCGCACGAAAAATCCTTCAAAGTATAAGCCTACACCGTATTTTAGCCCGATATCATCTATGTCATCAATCCGGAAATTAGCATCGCAAACCGTAATCTACGGCCTAACCACCATTTTGGCGCGTTTGCTCAATTTCGCCCTTACCCCAATTCATACCGATCTGATTCCCAAGGCCGACTATGGGGTTTTAAGTGATCTTTATTCGATGATCGCCTTTTTAATGGTGATTTTAACCTTCGGCATGGAGACCGCTTTTTTCCGATTTAATCAGGATAAAAAATACGATCAAGACAAAGTTTTTAGCCACTCCTTGATCTTCGTTTTCTTAATGTGCGCCTTATTGCTAGGCCTCAGCATTGTTTTCGACGATAGCTTAACCCGAGCGCTGCAATACGAAGACCGCGGATTTTTAATTCACTGGATGCTAGCCATTGTAGCTATGGACGCTATTGCCGCGGTGCCTTTTGCAAGATTAAGAGCTAATAATCATCCCATGCGCTTTTTAGCTCTGCGCTTGGGCTCTATTGGATTAATGGTTTTACTTAATCTCTTTTTCTTTAAGGTTTTACCAGGTATGGCCGCTGGGGCGGATGAAGATTCTTGGCTACATGGAGCGGCTTCGGATGATAAATTTGTGATCTACGTCTTTCTGGCTAACCTTATTGGTAATGCTTTTTTAATGCTCCTCTTTTTACCGGAGTTCTTAAAAATTCGTTGGAAGG
>CATMQD010000070.1 GCA_950073045.1 uncultured Flavobacteriales bacterium
ACATAATATCGGCCGATATAAGGCTTGCAGCCGTTATATCTGATATTATATTAAATACTCGCTTTTCTCGTATTACGGAGATTTGATATTTATACCTTATAATTAATATTATGTCAAATAACCATTTCAAAAGAAAAGGAGATCAAAACCTGACCTCCTTCTCAAATAAATTAGTTCTCCATTAAAGCCTTTGCTTTTTCATACATCTTAAGTTGACGATAAACTTGAGATAAGGCATTTTTTACTTGCGGATCATCGGAGTTCTTAGCGTAAGCTTTCTCTAAATATGGTAAGGCTTCCTTGAAAATTCCAGATTGAGTTTTCTTTAGCGCATCGTATTTCTTGCTGGCACTTAATGGTAAAGCATTCATTTCATCGCTAATGGCATTGGCACTATCGATGTAAATAATACTGGTCATGTATAAAGCATCCGTATAATTCGAATCCACCTCTAAGGTTTTCTTATAAGCGTCCAAAGCTGCTTGGGTACGATTCATTTCCGTTTGAAGGATTACCCCTTTGTTATAGTACATCTGCGCATTCTTAGGATCTGCGGCAATTGCCTGATCTAAGTTAGCAAGGGCTTTGTCGTACTCACCACTATCAAAATACAGCTGTAATTCAGCTTTAAGGATATCAATATTCTGTGGGAACTTAGCCCTACCCTCTTTTAAATATTTTTTATAATTAGCTGTATCTCCTTGATCTAAAGTTAAGTAAATCATAGTTGTATAAAGGCTTGGACGTACATCACCTCCTGAGCTAGGATTAACAGCCTGACCAGTTTCTACCACCTTTTCCATTTGATCTTTACTTGAAAAATCAATGGTATCGCCAGTTTCAGCGTTAATTGCGTAAAAACGAGTTCCGTGGTAGTCCATTTTAATTAGGTCCTCATATATAGGAATCGCTTTATCGTAGGCTTTTTGTGATTGGGCCATTAATGCCGCATTGTAGTACATATTTGTATCTACGTAATTGGTATACTCCTTTTTGTATTCATAAGACTTAAGGAAGTCTGCATAGGCACTTTCATAATCTCCTGCTCCACTGGCGTCTATACCACGACGAGCAAAGTCGGTGGCTAATAATTGCATTTGTCTTTTAGCCTCATCGCTGTAACGGTCGCGATCTACCTTCTTCTCGAATTCCAAAAGTTTAGTGAAACCATCAACGGCCTTGTCTAAGGCTTCAGCATCCAAAGCTTTAATTTCTGGATCAGTACTGCTGTGGATGCGGTAATTAATTAAACCTTTGTAATAATAAAACTTGGCAAGGTCCTTCTCACGTACTTCCGTAAGTGACTTCCCTTTGATAATGGTCTCGGCTTCATCAATATAACCTTTCGCATCTTTGATATTGTTATTATTGTCGATGGCGATTACCGCAGAAGAGATAATTGGCTTCTCCTGGGCCATGGTTGAAAAACCGAGAAATAAACTTGCTACTAGAATTAGTCTTTTCATCTTGAATTTGGCTTTGGTTGCAAAACTACTATTTATACAATTTTAGAGAGCATTACTGCTAATTTAATGCCAAGTATATCTTTGCCCTCCTAAAACAAATTATAATCTATGAAGTGGGATATCCAAACTGTAGACTTTAAAGCAAGCGATGAGTTGCTTCAATACACTGAAGAAAAAGTATCAAGCTTACATAAGTATTACGACCAAATCGTTGGCGCTGAAGTATATCTGAAGTTAATTCAGGATGATGCTAAGCAAAACAAAAAGGCGGAAGTGAAACTTAACATTCCAGGTAACGACCTTTTCGCTGAAAGCCAGGAGGCCTCTTTTGAGAAAGCCGTACACGACTGCGTTGACAAATTGAAGGGTCAAATTCGCAAATTGAAGACCAAAATGCAGAAGCATTAAATGCGAATCGCTCCAATTTTTCCGAAATTATGAAGATTTTGTTCGCGGCCAAGGATGGCTTTAAGTACAACCGAACTTTCATTTTATCGGAAGGCCTAAAGGCCATTGGAGTTGATGTACAGTTTTATAAAATCCCGGAGCGCCAGGCTAAATACGGCAAAGAGCTCCGGGATTTTAGTTTATCTGCAGATGCTGTTTTTGTACCGCCCTTCCGGCATCGGGATTTAGCTTTTGTAAAGAAGTATTCAAAGTCCCCAGTGGTATTCGACCCCCTTATTTCGCGCTATTTAACAAAAGTGGTCGATTATGGTCAATATTATAAAGCGCCCCAAAAGTGGCTGATAGATTATCGTGACTTTCGAAACTGTGATTTATTAATAGCTGACACCCAGTCACATTTAGATTATTTCTGTAAAAGCTTTCTCCTACCCTCCAAACTTCCAAAAGCAGTTGTTCCTGTTGGTGTTAATACGGATGAGTTTACCGCTCAATACCCTAAGCCAAGCGGTGACCTTAATATCGGTTTTTATGGCACTATGGTTCCTTTACAAGGGGTGCTTAAAATCATAGAGGCTTTGGCCGTATTAAAGGATGAGAGTGGATTAACTTTCTCCATTTTAGGCACGGGATACCAGTATGAAGCTGCGCGTGAACTAGCTGCATATAAAGGCCTGCCTGTCAGTATTTTTAAAGGATGGGTTTCTTATGTAGACTTAGCTTATGAGTTAAGTAAAATTGATCTTGGTTTGGGTATTTTCGGGAGCTCCCAAAAATCAGATTTAGTAGTTCCCAACAAGATATTTCACTATGCCGCTTTAGGAAAAGGTATCCTTACTAAAGACAGTCCTGCTATGCGTGAAATGTTTGTGCACCAGAAAAACATCCATTGTCTTAAGGGGGGTCCAGAAGAACTCGCTGCTGCCATTCTTCATTTTCGGGATAACAGGACAGACTTAATTAATTTGGCATACAATGCCCGCCAGAACATCGAAGAGCATTATAGCCATAAAGCCGTGGCCAAGAAATTAGTAGAAGCTATTTCAAGACTCTAAAATTGCCTTGATGTTTGGTTTAAAATACTGATCGCTCTTTAAGACCTTCCCATCCTCTCGGTAAATAGGCTCACCATCACGATCTAATTTAGACATATTGCTTCTTTGGATCTCGTCAAAAACCTCCTCTATTTTGTCCTGCAAGCCGTGGCTAAGTATTGTGCCACATAAAATGTAAAGCATATCACCTAATGCATCCGCAATCTCCACCAAATCACCATTTTGAGCGGCTTCCAAATACTCTTCATTTTCCTCACGCATCAGTTTATAGCGGAGAATCTTCGTTTTTTCATCTACATCAGCGGTTGCTTCGTAGCGATTTTCGATTTTAAAGGCCTTATGAAAGGTTTCAACTGCCGTGATTTGCTTTTTCATGAATTAACTTTGCACTAGATTATTGACTATGGAAAATATTGGAACCGGACATTGGATTTTTGCCGGTGTATTTATGTTGTTCTTTGTGGGCTTTTTAGTTTGGAGCTATCGTAAAGATTTGAAATTACATAAGTTACATTATAGTTGTAGCATGTACGTTTTGGTTGGAATCATTGTAATCCTATTCCTATTCTATATCTTCAAGCGATTGCTTTAATTCACTTTATGTAGATGGTTTTCAGGTTGGTAAAGGATCGGATTCCTTCAGGACCTAGTTCTCGACCATAGCCAGAGTACTTTACTCCACCAAAGGGCAATCGAGGGTCACTTTTTACAAGTTCATTAATGAAAACTGCACCTTCTTCGAAGCGGGAAGCTTGTTCTAGGAGAAATTCTTTGTTTTCTCCAACTAAGGATACCCCTAAACCATAGCGACTGGAATTACTTATTTCCACTGCCTCATCCCAAGTCGAGTAAGCGTAAACCGATGCAATCGGAGCAAAAACCTCTTCTTTAAATACGGGCATAGAGGGTTTTACATTTTTTAATATACTCGGTTTAATAAAAAGCCCCTCTCCTGGTCCGCCACAGACTAATTCTGCTCCTTGCTCAAGGCTGCTATTAATTTGCTTCAATGCAGTTTCCTTTAAATCCAATCGGGCCAACGGTCCAATTTGAGTACTCTCATCTAAAGGGTCACCAAGTTGATATTGAATGAAAATCTTGGTTAAAGCATTTAAAAAGGACGTTTCCATGGATTTAGGAACCAAAAAGCGCTTTGCTGCAATGCAGCTTTGACCAGCATTTAGTAATCTGGCTTGCGCAGCCAAAGCTGCCGCCTTTTCAGGATTTGCACTTTCGTGCAGAATAAAGGCATTGCTCCCTCCAAGTTCCAGTACTTGTGGTTTCAAGGCTTTACCTGCAGTTTCAGCTACCGAACGCCCCGCTTTTTCACTGCCAGTAAGGCTTAGCCCTTTAATGCGATTATCGGCAATAAGCTCAGTAATTTGTGAATTAGTTAAACGAATATTTTGATAAGCGCCCTTTGGTAAACCGCAAGTCTGAAAGCTATGCTCCATCCTTTCAGCGCTAAGCTGGCAATTTGGGGCATGTTTTAATAAAACCTTATTTCCGGCCAAAATAGCGGGCACTGCAAAACGAAAAACTTGCCAATAGGGGAAATTCCAAGGCATTATTCCAAGAATAATTCCCAATGGTTCAAATCGGCGAATGGCCTGCGCATCAGGAATGTCCACACTTTGATCACTAAGGAACTGATGAGCGTTTTCGTAGTAATAATTACAGAGCCAGGCGCATTTTTCAATTTCGGCGCGAGCCTCGGTAATGGGCTTTCCCATTTCTAAGCTAATCACCTGAGCATGGGAATCCTTTTCTTCTCTTAAATCAGTGGCTAGTTGCTTAACTGAGGCTAATCTGGAGCTTAAGTCATAATTCTTATCTAGTGGATCTAGCGCATCGGCCAAAGCCATTTTATGATCCATGGATTGTTCAGAATCCAGCTCGAATTTCTGAATAAACTCTTGTTTATAAGGGTTGTAAGACTCCATCTTTAAAATTGTAAAGCTGACCATCATCCAGACTGAAGTTAGCCAACTGATTGATATTTATGTCTTTTAGGGAATTGATTTGACCTCCCTCCTTTTCAGTGATGCCTTTTAGATGGGACAAATCACCTATGTCTACAAGCTCATAAACTAAATCCAGCTCATCACGATCTGGGTTGGGGATTTCCTTTTTCATGAGCGCTAAGTCCATTTTACAATTTCTAAACTTAACCGCCCTTAGGATGAGATCCCGCAGTTTTTGTTTGTTTTCTGGAATAAGGAAATAATTTTCAGTGTCCACAAATTGCCATTTATCCTCAGCAATTAGCTGTACACTATCAATAAGCGCATTGCTTATTAGAGCAGATGCCTTAGTTCTTAAATCGTCATTCGGAAAATATCCAGCTTCAAAAAGAATATTTGGGATACCCATCTTCATTAAATTGTCACCGAGGGCCTTAGGGTAAAACTCATCGGTATAACGGCCAAAATGACCGCTAAGCTGTGCTTCTAAATTGGGCATTAAGGCGGAAATTAGCTGCATGGACGCCTTCCGTTCCAGGCTAATACTGCGGTTTTCATCCGGTGACGCTGCAAGAAAACTCAAGCTAGCACAAATGTCTTGTGCCCCCACAGAAAAGATATTGCGCTGATCGTGCATATTGAAAGCCCAGGTTGGATTAAAATTTTCCATAAACCGAAAGAAAACCTTCATCTCTTTGCTGCTGCGAGCTACAGCGTCGCGATTTAAATCGATTCCCAAGGCATTTCTTCTTTGAAATCGTTCCGCTCCGTCCGGATTTAATAAAGGGATAATCGCAATTTGAATTTTATCCTTTAATACTTGTAATTCAGGATTATGCTCTAAGTCTTGTATAAATTGGTCTAAGGCATGACTAGCAGTCGGTTCATTGCCATGCATTTGAGTCCAGATAAACAGTCTTTTATCGCCCCTTCCCCAGCGGATTGTATGGAGGGTGCGACCTTCCTCGCTTTCGCCAATTTTACTGGTAATTAGGTTTTTACTTCGCTCGGCATAGCTTATTAATGCCTCAATATGTTTGTGTCGAATCCAGCGGCTAGCTGGCAAAAGTTTAGGATATCGATTATCTATTTGAATGCCCATCGTGGGGGAATAATTTTAGAGCTTCGAAATTACAGTATTAAGATTAAGTGAATTAAGGGCATGCAGGGATTTTTACCCCTAAATTGGCCCTCTGAAATAATAATTAACATGAGAAAATTAAGTCTAAGTATAACTTTAGCTTTACTATCCTTAGTTGTTGCTGCTCAGAACTCTAAGGTCTTATCGGGACCGGTTTTGGGATATGCCGAAATGAGAGAAGCGCTAGTTTGGGTACAGCTGGAGCAAAGTGGAACTGTTCAAGTGAATTTCTGGCCGGTAAATGAAAGTAAGGAACCACAATTAAGTGATCCTGTGAGTACCTCTGCTAATACCGGCAATACTGCCAAAATCTATTTACGTATGCTCGAGCCGGGCACAGAATATGATTATCAAGTAATTGTGGACGGTGAAATTCAGGAATTTGACTTCCCTCTAAACTTCGACACCGAGCCTTTATGGGATTACCGCACCGAGCCCCCGACTTTTTCGGTAGCCATGGGAAGCTGTATGTATATAAATGAAGAAGAATATGACCGTCCAGGAAAGGCTTATGGTGGTGAGTACGAGATTTTTGAAAGCATCCACGCTAAAAAGCCCGATGCCATGCTTTGGTTGGGAGATAATATCTACTTAAGAGAAGCTGATTACCATAGCAGAAGCGGATACATTGCACGTTACACCCATACTCGTAAGACTAATGAAATTCAGGCTCTTATGGCCTCTTGTAATAATTATGCGATTTGGGATGATCATGATTTCGGCCCTAATGATGCCAGTGGTTCTTGGGTGCACCGCGACTGGTCTTTAGAGATGTTTAAACTTTTTTGGCCTAATCCTTCTTTTGGCTATCGCGACCTTCCCTGCACCTTTAGTGCCTTTAATTACCGCGATTGCGACTTTGTGCTGATGGATAACCGTTACTACCGGACAGAGCAGAGTGATAGCCATCCTGAGCAGATCTTCGGGAAGCAGCAAGTGGATCGCATGATAGATCTTTTAAAGCAAAGCAAGGCGCCATTTAAGTTCGTGCTTACGGGTGGACAATTTTTAAATACCGCTAAAGTCTTTGAAAACCACAGTAATTACGAGGAGGAGCGCGCCTACATTCTAAAGCGTTTATCGGAAGAGAACTTAGAGAATGTCATTTTTATTAGTGGAGATCGACATCATAGTGAAGTTAATGAGCTAGTTCTTCCGAATGGAAAGAAGGTTTACGAGTTTACGGTTTCACCATTAACTAGCGGAGCCGCTCATAATATTACCGAAGAGAACACAAACCTGGTTGAAGGTAGTTTAATCGAAGAGCGAAACTTTGCAGTGATGACCATTAGCGGCAAAAGAAAAAACCGTGAGCTGAACTTGGTGTACTACAACAGCGAGGGCCAGCAAATCTATAATTGGAAGCTCTCAGAGTGATATACAATTGTATATACATTTGTATATTACGATTTTTAAAATACTGTATTTCAGGAGTTATTGAGCTACTACCTCAAGCTTAGTTTAATACTGACAAATTTTCAATCATTAACATTTAGAAAGAGTTTATTACATTTGTAGTAAACTCTTTTTTTTTAATGAAAGACATTGCTGATCGGATTAAAGAACTAATTGAACATCTTCAGTTAAGCAATAAAAGTTTTGCTGAGAGCATCGATATAGCACCGGCGATAATAAGTCACGTGCTTAGTGGGAGAAATAATCCATCCCTCCACCTTATTCAACAAATTACAAATGTATATACAAATGTTAATCTTACCTATCTACTCAATGGAGAGGGTTCTCTGTTAATGGAAGAGTCGGATAAACAGGAGTTTAGTTCAGAATCCTCTAAAAGCAATGTTGAGCAACAATCAGCTGCCTTACCTCCGGGGGCACGCTATGTTTCACCTCCTAGTGGTGCTCCTGTGCTTCCTAAGCAAGAGAAAGCCCCAGAAGAGACCCAGATGCCTAAGGAAATGCCTAAGCAGCAGAACACGCCTCCTGTAGGCCTAAAGCCAGAAGTAGCTGATAATGAGAGAAGGGATAAACAAAATAGCGAAAAGTTTACAAATGTATACAAGGCTTCTGGTAAGCGGATTGAACGTATTGTTGTATTCTATACAGATCGAAGTTTCAGAGAATACCTTCCAGAAGCTTAATTTTCCTTTAAGCTTCTTAACTTTGCGCTCAAGAATAAACACAATGAAGAAGTCACTAGTATACCTTTTGTTTTTTGCAGTTTTAGCAATCGGCAGTCGCATTATTCCCCATTGGCCCAATTTCACCGCTATGATTGCGGTAACTTTTGGGGGAGCTATGATGTTCTCCAATAAAATAAAGGGCCTCCTCTTCCCTCTTCTTATTGTATTTATCAGTGATCTTATTTTAAACAATACCCTATACTTTCAAGGAAGCTTCACTTGGTTTACCCAAGGCTCTGGATGGTTGTATGGATCATATATCTTAATTGCCTTTCTCGGTGCTTTAAACTCGAGCGAGAATAAGTTTGTGAAGAGCTTAGCACTTGGAGGAACTGTTTCTGCTGTACTATTTTTCCTAATCAGCAATTTTGGAGTTTGGGCAAGCGGTACCATGTACTCTAAAGACTTTGCAGGACTTTTAATGTGTTACTTGGCAGGAAGTGAGTTCTTGTTAAACCAAGTTTTAGGAACATTGGCCTATGGTCTTGTAATCTTAGGCTTTGTTCGACTTTATGAAGGTGAGTTTAAATTGGCTTTAAATCTGAAGTAATTCCCTTTCCAATTATTATTTAGGATAACCCTGGCTTCGGCCGGGGTTTTTTAGGAGTTAAACTGTCGAAGCATTTGCTGAAGCTTCCATAATAAAGGTCCCCACTCCTCTCCGCTTGGGCTATAAGCTATTTCTTCTGGAAGGCTTAGGAAATCTTCTTTTAGGTGTGATCCAAAAGAACCGATAATAGCCCCGTATTGCTCAGCGCCCGGCGCGATCTTAGTGGAATATTGCAAAGCCAAAATTGAGGCAGGGTCGCTAAGTAAAAACGGAATACCTTTCTCCGCGCAGCGTAATATGGCCCCGCAAATCCCAATCATTTCCAAGCCGCCGTAAAAGCATAAATTAGTAAAAGGGTCATGACTTAAAGGATGTCGCTTAGCGGATTTTTGAAGTTCCTTTATTACCGAATCATTTAAAGTCTTGGGGAATAGTTTCTGCCAAAATTGCGCATCACTAGCACTGAGGGCCCACGCTAAATTGTAAATGCTGTAAACTTGACCTTCACCTAAACTGTGGAGAATGATCATATCCTTTTCCTGATAAACCGATCGATCTATTAATTTCTGGCCATTATAAAAAGCTGCTGAAAGCTCCATATCCGTCATGGCAGGGTATAAAGCAAAGCTTTCAGTTCTGGCTTTAACTTTACTATTTATCAGTCTATTACTGTGATTTAGCCAGTAGTTTAAACTGGACTCAAACTGAAAGTCTACACCAAGATCGACCCAGTAATGATTGAGCTCTAAGCGATTTTGATTTAGTACTTGAAACTCTTTGAAAAAGTCTTTTTGCAGTGATTCTAGAAGAAACTCGCCGGTACGAAATTTGGGAGCGGGAAAGAGTTTGGCAATTCCATGATCCCCTGCAAAGCTCAAAATATCGATATCCAAAACCCTTGGCCTTTTCCCTCCTTGGAAACGAGATATCCACTGAAACAGCTCAAAATAGCTTTCAGGAATAATGCTTGGGTTCGAACTTAAGTCAGGATGATAAGCCTCCCCCAAGGATTTAAAATCAAAGACCTTATTACTTAAAGACGACATCAACCGGTTTTACGCCGATTTGAATACTTACTTTTTTGTTTCCTACAGGGTCAAATACTTCAAGGAAACCATTTTTCTCTATGTCACCCGGGGTACGCATCCCGTATAATTCAGATTTCAATGGATCAAAAGCAATGCTGTAATAAGTATCATCCACTAAAGGGGATTCAGAAAGAGGGCGAACAAATCGATTAGACATTACAATTGGGCCACTAGGCTGAGCACTGATATAGTACAGGTTTTTCCCCTGATCATCATAGATTAAATGATGAGGGCGTAATTGATTGTCATTCAAATACTTTACGGTATCTGGCATAATCGTAAAACCAGAATCTATTGCCATTTTCATGGTATCTAGATTGTACTTCCAAAGCGAACCAACTCCACTTAATAATGGATTGGCGGCATCAAAGTTGCCACTGCAAAGAATCCACAGGTTATTCTCTTCGTCAATGGCCATGCTATTTGGAGAATGACCAACTATTAATGAGGTAATTAGAGTGTCCTCGGTAGTTCGTAACACACTTACGGTGCTGTCTTTGGTAATCGCATCACCAGTATTGCAAATAAAGGCCATGTCTTCCCAAACACTAATTTCAGTAGGATTGGTGATTCCATCCAATTCAATTTCAGCACGGATATTCCCATTAAGGGCATTCACAACATAAAGACCTCCTAATTCTGGAGAGCTCACATAATAAAGGAAATCAGAAACCTTAGCAATTTTACGAATCTGCATCAAATCCTTGATTTGCTTCTTTATCACCAAGTTGTTAGCGTCAATAAAAACGATTTTATTGGACCCTGGCAATAAAAGTACAATCTGATTTTGGTCTTTATCTAAAAGAAGATCACTAAGTTGAGAGCCCATTGGGTTAATATTGGCCTTTCGGAAGACATTATTCTCAATGGTTTGATTAGTGCGGTTATAAGATGCTAAACTGCTAATTCCGTTTGGTGAAGTACCTTCTATTCCAACGTAGGCTTGAGGTGAACTGGAGCCCGAGCCATTGCCGTCGGAGCCGGTGTTTCCACCATTATCGTCATCTTCACAAGCACTCAATAAAACTAAACCTAGAAGTGCTAAAGCAAACTTTTTCATGCGTTCTTCATTATATAGGAGGTTAAAAATACGCGAATGCCGCGATATTACAAGCTTTACTTATCTAGAATAAGTTCGCGCGCATTGGCTAGGGCCGCATCACTCACCTTATCTCCTCCTAAAAGACGGGCGATTTCATTTAAACGGTCCTCTTCATTAAGTTCGAAAATCTCGCTCCTTGTCGAGTTTTCGTTCGATTGCTTTTTCACCAAATACTGTCTTTTCCCTTTGGCTGCAATTTGTGCAAGGTGACTAATGGAAATTACCTGCATGAAACTGCCCATCTCTTTTAGGATGGCTCCAATTTTCAAGGCAGTTTCTCCGCTTACCCCAGTATCGATCTCATCGAATATAATGGTAGGCAAGCTTTTAGATCTGGCTAATATGGCTTTTAAGGCTAACATCACGCGCGATAGTTCACCACCAGAAGCTACCTTCTGTAAACTTTGTAGGCTTTGACCGCGATTGGCAGAAAACTGGAAAAGAACTTGGTCATTTCCCATGGCATCGAATTGTGCTCGTTTTTGAAACTCGATATTAAAAGCCGCATCGGCCATATTTAAATCCTTCAGCAGAATTAATACCGCCTCCTCTAACTTAGGTTTTAAGCCAATACGTTCCTTATGCAATTCATCTGAGGCCGCCATAAGGGATTGATGAAGCTCTTCACTTTGTTCTTTGAGTTTTTTTAAAGCTAAATCACGGTCAAAAGCAGCGTTCATTTTAGCATCAATCTCATCGCGCTTAGCAATAAGCTCCTCAATGCTTTCCACTTGATGCTTTCGCTGTAGATGAATCAAAGCACTAAAACGCTCATCCAATCGCTCCTTTTCCTGAGGGTCGAAATTGCTATCTGCACTGTAATTCTCAATTTCCTGTCGGAGATCATTAAACTCAATAAGCAAGCTTTCGGCCCGCTCCGAAAAAGATTGGAGCTTTTCATCGAAGGAAGCAATGCCTTTCAATTCTTGACGAATCTGCGCAAGCATTTCATTAACGCCCATAGGACTAGCATCAGAAAGCTCCTGCACACTGGAAAGGGCTTCTTCAATTTTCCCCGAATGTTCGAGTAAGTCTAATCTTTCTTCAATTTCCGCTGCTTCTCCTGGGATTAATTTAGCATCTACCAATTCCTGATGTAAAAACTCTAAATAATCTAGGTCTCCACCATCTTCACGCATTTCCTCTTCCAAACTTGCCATTTGCTTCTGGCAATTCTTCCAAGCGCGAAATATTTCCTGATATTCTTCTAAAGTATTTTGATGACTTCCAAAACTGTCAATCAGCTTAAGCTGAAAACCAAGATCGTTGAGCAGTAATGTGTCGTGTTGACTGTGTATGTCGATTAAATGCTGACTTAAAGCTTGCAAAACATCAAGGCGAACCGGGCTATCATTAACAAAGGCACGGGACTTCCCACTAGGTAAAATCTCACGACGGATTATTGATTCAAGTTCAAAGTCTAAATCCAATTGCTCAAACAATTCTTTAAACTGCTCCGCCTTCAGCTTAAAGCTACCCTCGATAATACATTTTTGCTCGGGATCTTTTAATGCTTTCAAGTCAGCACGTTGACCTAAGAGATGATTTAAAGCACCAAGCATTATCGACTTTCCGGCCCCAGTTTCACCAGTAATGGTGGTAAAACCCGAATGCCAATCCAAGTCTAGTTCTTCAATAAGGGCAAAGTTTGAAATACGTAGGTGACTAAGCATTCCTCTATTTAGCGGATTTTTTGATATTCAGTGGCATTATTAGGATCGAGCTCCAACAGAACCTCTTTTAAGTCGCCAGTGGGAATTTGCTCGCCATCACTAAAAACCTTCACTATTTCAGCTTGCTTCGCATCAAACCAAAGTTGAAGCAAAAAGCTATTACGCCTCTGGTCGTTTACCTTTTTAAGGCTTTTCAAAGCTTCTTTAATATTCATTTTGGCAGTTCTTATTTGAGCAGATTTATGCATCAAATCAAGACCTTGACGATGGTAAGTGTAAAGGCAAGTGCGGTAATTATTAAAGGCCGGACTAATTAAGTTATCTACCAACCAATAACGGTTTTTATTGCTACCTCCAAAACTATCCCAGCCGCCATAATTACTGGTTTGAGCATTACCTACAATACTCTGAGCCTGATTGTAATAATCGGTTCCACTCATAGGTGAGTAAGAATCGTGATCGAGACCAATAATGATATAGGAATAAAAGGCTAATACACTGGTTAGGTTAGAGATAAAGGTGTTCGGTGCAAAATCTAAACGATCAAACTCTAAATAATCGAAAGTGAGATCATTATCTCGGTGAACTAATATGGGAGAAGCATAATCAGAGTTATAAATTGGACGACTGTAGAAAACCTGAAGGTTTCCACTGTAAGTATTATTGCTGCGACTGTCGATGGTAATAACGAATTGGCATTCAATGCGTTCTTCCAAGGCGTAGTTCTCGTCGGTCCACTTACGATTATTAAGAAACTCCCTAATAGAAGTCTCCATCGTTTCGTAAATCTGCTTGTTGGTAGCCTGAATATTCGGGGTTAGTACTTGTACACGGGCATTAAGCTCCTGAGCATTTAAATTCTGACTAATCAGTATGATGCTGAATAAGCCGATCCAAAATTTCATAGGCTAATTCTTTCTTAGGTTTTAATTCTAACTTTTCTTTTTGGCCTTGGCCACGCCTTCTACACCATTTTTGGCGGTGAAGGTTTGTTTTTTGCAACTTTAAAAGGTCTTGCATCTTTT
>CATMQD010000071.1 GCA_950073045.1 uncultured Flavobacteriales bacterium
CGAAACCAGCAACAACTATCAAATTGCATGGCAATACCAACATTTAGGGCAATGGAACTGGTCGCTAGATGTCCGTTTCTTCTTTAATGATTTACAGAATGAAATCCGTTTGGTTTCGGTAATTGAGCCAGATGATAATGAGCCACGCGGCCTTTACCGCAATGAAAATATTGCTCGCAGTCAGAATACCGGATTTAACCTAAGCTCGCGCCTCGAATACGCCCAATGGAGTGCCGAGGCCGGGGCTGCATTTATCGGTTTAAAGAACAATTTAGCCTTTGAAAATGAGACGGTAAATGGTTTTAACTTTTACCCACAGTATCGATTGGGCATCAACTATATCATTAAGGCCTGGAAATTAGAACCCTCGCTATATGCCAACCACACTGGTCAAAGAAAGGACCTTAGTTTAGATTCGGAGGGTCAAATCAGGAGCACCTATTTTTCGGGCTATACCATGATTGACTTTAACCTTAAACGCAGTTTTCTGCTGCAGCAACTTAGTCTAAGCGTAGGTGTAAAAAACCTCTTGGATGTAGGCAGCATCCAAACTAGTAATCAGATTAATGGTGGCGCTCATAGTAATGGGGCATCGTCAATTCCACTCAGTTACGGTAGAACCTATTTTATTAGATGTCAATGGAGTATCGAATAAAATCTTTCCTTTTTATGGGCTTAGTTGTAAGTCTCTTTGCTTGTAAGAAAGAAGAGGCCTTGCAACCTGCCCGTTTCATCAGCGACCAGCTTGGTCAGGTAAATATGGTGTCGGAGCCTGGACAGGATTACCAGCAGCAATTGTATTTTGATTTAAGTAGTGGCGAACTCAAGGCTAATCATCGCCGCGATGCTTGGGACCTTGGCCTTTCGGCAGATGGGATTCATCCGAATATTTTTGTTAATCCGGCCATGTTAATGGCTGTTGCGCCAACGGGTAGTCTGAATTTTGATCAAAGTTTCGATCCTGCTAATTTCAATTTTGAGCACGAACGGGTGCAAAGGATTTACACTCGAGCCCATATGCAGAAGGATTTCGCCGCCGATACTAACTCTCGGGGGGAGGTATTTTTAATCGACCTAGGTTTAGATATGCGCAATAGAGCGAGGGGTTATCGCAAACTACAAATCCTAAACTACGATGCTGGCCGCTACCAATTGCGCCTCGCTAATTTAGATGGTAGTAATGAGTTCCTGCTCGACTTACAAACCGACCCTGTAGCGAATAACCAGTATATCAGCTTTGCCAATCCCGATTCACTTCTCAATTTGGAGCCGCCTAAAGAAGAGTGGGATTTGCTTTTTACCCGCTATATGGAGCTGCTTTGGGATGGACAGGATAGTTTGGATTATTCGGTAACGGGAGTTTTGTTGAATCCCTATGCCGGGCGTGCCTATTTGGATACCAATTTGACCAAAATGGGTATCAGCTACTCAGGGGTTGATCGACAATATTTTTTAGAAGAAAAGCTTAGTCATCGCAGTGATGCCATTGGTTATAACTGGAAGTATTTTAACCTGGATGAGAGCACCTATAAGATTTATCCTGGTTGGATTTACTTCATAGAAGATGCACAAGCACAGATTTATCGCTTACGATTTATTGGCTTTTACGACAATTCAGGTGCCAAGGGAGCAGTGAGCTTCGAGTATCTGCCACTTTAATAATAAGATATGCTTAAAAAAATAGGAAATACATTATTAATTGCCGCTAATCTATACTTAGCTTACAAATACCTTATGGAGGGATTTGAGAAGTTTGAAAGCTTGGATCGCCTTGTAGGCCGCAGCAGCCCCTTCATCGACTTTTATCTCGCCATGGGAGAAACGTCCTATCTATTACCCTTTATTGGAGTGGTAGAAATTCTTGCAGCCCTTTTAATCCTAAGTCAAGTTTTTCGCTTTGTTGGTAGCCTTATTCTGCTGCCAGTGGCCTTAAATGTATGCTTAGCTCACCTGGTTCTTATCCAAAGCCCAAAGGGAATAGCTTTAACCAGTTTCCTTTTAGTAGTGATTTTAGTGAACTTGGCTATAGAGCATAAGCGCTTTAAGCCAATGCTGAAAGCCAGTAAAGTGTGGTAAGTTTACTTCTTCTCTAAATAGATGTCTAGCAAAAGATCCACTGTTCCCAAAGTAGTATCATTTACATAGCGTGTAGTAGCCACTAAGCTATTGCTGGTTTTGTCGCTAATATTATAGGTCATTGGACCGTAAGTAGGGTCATCAATTACAAATTGGGTGGAGCTGGTATAGCTAATATTTCCACTGCCATCTACATTAATCGGCACTGGAATTTGACCAATAACCGGAATTTCGATTTCCATATTGCTGCTTACCTGATAGTCGACCTTATTGCTCGCGGCTTTAAAATTGTAGGTGCCTACAGTTCCAGTGCCCGTTCCCGCCATAGGAATATTAGATAGTGGGGTTTGTAAAGAGCCGTTATAGTCGGCACGAGTAACCTCAAATTCGCCATTTAAAAAGGCCGCCAAACCCGTTAATTGTGAGGTCTCATCATCGTCATCGCGGCGACAAGAACTAATTACCATTGCAGAGGCAAGTAAGAAAAGGATAAGCGGCTTTTTCATAGCTGGGATTAATTTAGAATCCAAATGTATTCAATTCAGAAGTTTAGCGCTTAAGCAGCACTTGAATAAATTTGTATTTTCGTAAAAAATCCAACCTTGAGAACATTTATAAGCCTTTTGCTGGCACTTTTCACCGGTGCCTCACTTAATGCGCAAAGCGATTCTACCGCATTAAAAAAGAAGAATCCCGTAGTTTTTAGCCCCGGATTTGGCCTTGGTTTTGGAGGCGGAATGAAAGGTGCCACCGCGCAACTTTCTTATCATTTTAAAAAGGAGTTGAGCCTTCGAGCAGAGATTAATGGCCTTACCATAGAGGACCTAACGGTAGATTTAGTTTTTAGTGGTCAAACGCTTCGAACGGTGGGCAATTTAGAGCTATTGAACACCTCTTTAATATTGGATTATTTCCCCAACTACGAATATTCCTCTTTTCATTTTTTTGCAGGTATTAGCTATGCTGTAAATAATCGAATGCAAGGCCGTGGCCTTTATCCCGAGGCCGTAGAATACGGTGAGCTCACCTTTGAAGGGGAAGAAATCGGTTATGTGGATGTGCAAATGATCACCAATACTTGGATGCCTCAAATGGGTATTGGATTTGGAAGAAGTCGACCCAAGCGTAAGGCCGGCGTTCGCTTTGAGATAGGAACCTACTATTGGGGTGCACCACAAATAAAGATGGAAGCCACTCGAATGTTGGAAAATACCGCTCAAGAAGCCAGTAAACTAGAAGACAATTTATCGCAGTACCGTTGGCTGCCTTTTATGAATATAGCCTTGAACTTTAGATTATGAATCGCTTATTTAAACTTCTTTTTACCATCAGCTTAATATGGACCTTTAACTCATGTCAAGATCCAACCGAGGATGTGGTAGTGCATATTAGTCCCGATTTTTACGACTATGCGGTCAGCATCCAGCTGCGAGACATGAGTAATCCAAGTGAGGTATTAAGTTCTAATGCCAACTTCACGGTAAACGGTCCTTATGCCAATGAGATTTACACCATTGAAGGAACCAAGAATTTCCGCTTTAATAATGGTGAGATTGCGCTTATTTTAAATCGACTTAGCCTAGCGCCACAAGAAGGACAACCGGTAACCTTTACCCTGCAAATTGAGGCGAATGGCTTTCGCGATAAATCCTTTTTCATTCAAATAGATGAAGAGGAGTTTTTCTCGCAAGAGGTGGTTTACCTATTGCCAGATGACCCCGATATGGACGGCTTAGCGGCACAAAAGGTGCAGGCATCTGTAAATAGCAATGGTTCTTTAGCATCGGAATTAGTTTTAGATTTTGCCACTACCAGCGATACTTTACCCGCCAAGTTTAATTTGGCCTTAGATTCGGGAGTAACTTTTTACGATCGCAATGGCAATGCCGTAAATGGCTCTGATTTAGAGGTGGATGTAGTAGGCTTTGATGCCTACAGTGATAATAGCACTCTAGCCTTACCAGGTAGTTCTCTAATTCAGTTTGTAGAAATAAACGGCGTTCCCCAAAAGAGTTTTATTGGGCCAATGCCACGTTTGGACTTAAACCTTTCGGTAGATGGGCAAGCGGTAAAAAGTTTGCAAGGCGGAACTATGTTTACCCGAATGGATATCCCAGAAGTTACCAATCCAATAACCTTGGAAACTTATGCCGAAGGAGACTCTATTGATGTGATCTCTTATGATGAGCAAGATCAATACTGGAAATTTATCGGCACCGAGGTGGTGGAGAAAGACTCCTTGGGTAAATTCGTTACGGTGGAGCTTGATAACTTCTCGGCGAAAAGCTTTACCAAGATTGCTGATAATCAAGTAGATCTGCATATCAAGATTAAAACCTCAGGCCATTTGATGCTGGAGAATAATTTTATTGCGGAGTTCCAAGGATCAGGAGATGCCACACCTTATCGGAAACTTATAAATAATACCGCAAATGCCGCCTTCGATGTAAAGCTGGACCCTGCTTTGGTGCTTTTCGCGCGCGTTAATCCTAATGTTGCTTTTATGGAAGTAATTACCGGAAGCGGATTGTTTAGCAGCCGCAACGAGGCGGGATCTGGACGCAGTATCGCGGTAGAATGGAATAGCACCAGTGATACCGTGGTTTACACTTTAGAGCCTACCAATGAAGTATTTGTAGGTTATTATAATGCCTTCTGTGCTAATCAGCCTCAGGTATTACTTTACCCACCGGTTGGCACCAAGGTTTTTGTTAAAGAAGCAGGGGCAAGCGAGTATCCAATTGCTCCAGTGCACATCGTAACTAAGGAAAACAAGAATAGCCTACGCTTCGAAACCACAGCAGTGGAAGATGGTAAACTTTACGATGTGAAAATCACCTACAGTGGTAATGATGTTGCCGAACGTACTGGGATTCTAGCCGAATACGGAGCGGTTATTAATGTGGAAATTCCAGTGGAAGATTGTGCTGCTCTTGGGATTTAATTATCTCCGATAGAGGTACATCGTCAAATCTAAATCCATATTAAAGCCAACCGTGTCATCCTCGTACTTGGTGTGTAATCGGCAGCTATCGGGCCAATGCTCGCCTAAAACATAGCGCATGGTGCCCAACTGCTTATCGGTGAGTACAAAGGAAGAGTCTGTGTCGTATTCAACAATAGTGCTATCACCAACCCTAAGTGGGATATTGTATTGCTGACCCAATATCTCCATCTCTAAAAAGGTGCTGAGGTAATAAGATACCGTCGCCTCATTGCTGTACATATTGTAAAATCCCTCGGTGCTATCACCAAATGCACTAAGAGGTTGAGTGCCCAAAATGCTCCTCACTTCACCATCGTAGTACACTTTGCGCAATTCGAATTTGCCATCCATATACTCTGCAAGTGGGCTTAGCTCCTGCGTATTGGAATTGTTGTTGGTGCTTTCTGATTCTTTTTTACAAGCACTTAATAGTATCGCGAAAGCGAAAAATGAGGCTAGTCTTTTCATGGTTGTATTTGGTGTTCAAAATTAAACATTGGCATCATTTGCTTCTCCCTTTTTAAACTCAATTACCGTAATTTCAGGCCAAATGCCCACCCGACCAGGAAAGGCTAAAAATCCAAATCCGCGATTTACATATAAGTAGCGACCTGCTTCCTCGTATAAGCCGGCCCATTTGGGGTAACGGTATTTAACAGGGCTCCAGCGAATAAAACCTGGAATTTCAATTCCAAACTGCATTCCGTGGGTATGACCACTTAAGGTAAGCGCCATTTTCTTGGGGTGCTTCTTCACGATTTCGTCGAAATGCGAAGGATCATGTGACATTAAAACATGGAAATCATCAGCCTTAGTGCCTTGGAGAGCCTTTTCTAAATCGCCATGCTGGGCAAAGCCTTTACCCCAATTCTCCACCCCAACTAAGCGGATACTTTCTCCATTTTTTTCAATGCTTCGATTCTCATTTCGTAAGAGGTCGAAACCTATTTCTTTATGGGTTGCGTATAATTTCTGCATATTGGCCTCTTTCGCTTGCGCAGATGGCCAATTGGTGTAATCGCCATAATCGTGGTTTCCCAAGATGGAGTATTTCCCCATCGGCGCTTTCAATTTGGAAAAGACTTCCTTCCAAGGGTCCATTTCATCGGCACGATCATTAACCAAATCGCCTGTAAAAAGAATTACATCACTTTTTTGCTGATTGATGAGATCGATACCATAAGCGATTTTTTCTGGGTTATCGAAGCTACCACTATGCACATCCGAAATTTGAGTCAGGCGAAAGCCATCGAAAGCCGCGGGCAGATCGGGAAAGTGAATGGTTTTTTTTATTACTCGATAATTGTAACGTCCACGCAAAATACCGTGGATTATGCCTGCAAATGGAATGGCGGCTAAGACTAATGCGGCCTGACTGATAAATTTCCGACGAGAAGGCAGAAAAGGATCATCGGCCTGCGTGCCAATAAGCTTTCCGCTAAGCCCAACCAATAGTCGAACGATATCTTCTAAAAGCAAAGGAGCGCTAACCACCAACTTTGGCACAAAAAGAAGTACAAAACTGCCGAGCATAATTTTAAAAAGCGGATGTTGCGGCCCGGCACTGCGATCGAAATTAATCACCACCAAAATCACTAAGATGATGAAGGCCAGGGAAATTCCCCAATAGAGATAACGCGCCCAAATAAGATCTTTGGTTAAAGTTCGCACGGCCTGATAAGCGTAGATATCCACCAAACTCATCAGGATAACAGGAATTAATATTCTAAAAAACACGAATTTTTATTTAAGCTTAGCCATGGGGAGATAAAAAATTATGGCCTTCTGTGAATAATGCTAATTTAGGGCGTTCCAAATGAATTTTCCAAATGTCTGATTCTAAGCCCACCCTTTATTTATTAGATGCTTATGCCCTTATCTATCGGGCCTATTTTGCCTTTGTAAATAATCCACGTATCTCCTCAAAGGGATTGGATACCTCGGCAATTTTTGGTTTTACGGTAACACTGCTAGAGATTTTAGAAAAGAAAAACCCTAGTCACATCGCAATTGTTTACGATACCGCCCAGCCCACTGTTCGGCATATCGAATATCCCGAGTATAAAGCGCAACGCGATGAAACACCTGAGGGTATTAAAGTGGCTTTTCCTTATATACAAAAAGTAGCCGAAGCTTTCCGCATTCCCTTTTTAGGGGTAGATGGTTATGAAGCCGATGATGTGATAGGAACTCTCGCTAAGCAAGCAGAGCATAAGGGTTATGAGGTTTATATGATGACACCTGATAAGGATTTTGGGCAATTGGTTTCCGAAAACATTTTTATGTATCGTCCGGGCCGAAGCGGGAACCCAGCCGAAGTTTGGGGAATTGAAGAGGTCTGTGCCAAATTCGATATCGAAAGGGTAGAACAGGTTATCGATTACCTCGGGATGATGGGAGACGCCGTGGATAATATTCCAGGTATTCCGGGCGTAGGTCCTAAAACCGCTTCCAAGTATTTGAAGCAATACGGAAGCATGGAAGGTTTATACGAACATGCCGATGAGATTAAAGGGAAAATAGGTGAGAAGATTCGTGATAATAAAGAGCAAGCCTTGCTCTCGAAAAAGTTAGCCACCATTTTATTGGATGCTCCTATTGAATTCCATGAAGAGGACTTTAAAAAAGATCCGGCTGATGAGGATAAAATAAAAGAGCTCTTTACAGAATTGGAATTCCGAACCCTTTCTAAAAGAGTATTAGGAGAAACGGTAAGTACCGCGGCCGAAAGTGTTTCTCAAAAGCAAGCTAAGGCAGAGGCAAGCGGACAAACCGATTTATTCGCTCAGGTGAGTCCAGAGCAGCCTGAGTCTACTAATACCGACGGACCGCGTAAGCTTGAGAATACCGAGCACCTTTATCAACTAGTTACAGAGCCGAAGGAGCGAAAACTCCTACTAGAGAATTTACTGAAGCAGAAGGCGGTTTGTTTTGATACAGAAACTACTGGTTTAGATGTTCGGGAAGCTGAATTGGTTGGGCTAGCTCTCAGCTACACCCCAGGCATGGCCTATTATGTGCATCTGCCGGAAGGCGAGGAGCAAAGTATTATTGATGAGTTTAAACCCTTCTTTGAAAATGAAGAAATTGAAAAGATTGGCCAGAACTTGAAATACGATATCTCCATTTTATCCAATTACAATATTTCCGTTCAGGGGCGAATATTCGATACCATGTTAGCGCATTATCTAATTAATCCGGATATGCGACATAATATGGATATTATGGCCGAAACTTATTTGGGTTACCAATGTGAGCCCATTGAGAACCTAATTGGAAAGAAGGGGAAGAACCAAAAAACCATGCGCCAGGTTGATCCTGAAAAAATTGCAGAGTATGCTGGTGAGGATGCGGATATAACCTTACAATTGTCGGCCATCTTTAAAGAAAAATTGGGTGATGATAGCACGGCAAAGGTGCTTAAGGATATTGAAACGCCCTTGGTGAAAGTGCTGTCGCAGATGGAGATGGAGGGTATTAACCTCGATCGAGAAGCGCTAAAGAAATTATCGGAGGAGCTTAAGAATGATATAGAGCGACTAGATACTGAAATCCATGAGCTTGCTGGGAACTCCGATTTTAATATCGCCAGTCCTCGTCAATTAGGCGAAGTGCTATTCGGCGAAATGAAATTGCTGGATAAACCCAAAAAGACCAAAAGCGGACAGTATTCTACATCCGAAGATATTTTACAAGATTTAGCTAAGGAGCATGAAATTGCGGCTAAGATTCTTGATTATCGGCAAATGGTTAAGCTTAAAAGCACTTATGTAGATGCCTTACCAGAGATGGTGAGTGCCAAAACAGAGCGTTTGCACACCAGCTTTAATCAGGCGGTGGCCGCTACGGGCCGATTGAGTAGCAACAATCCCAATTTGCAGAATATTCCTATTCGCACCGAAAGGGGTAAAGAAGTACGTAAGGCTTTTATACCTCGCGATGAGAATCACGTGATTTTAGCAGCAGATTATAGTCAGATTGAATTGCGTTTAATTGCCGAGCTTAGTGAGGAGAAAACCATGATGGAAGCCTTTATCAATGGTGAGGATATTCATGCTGCAACCGCTGCTAAGGTTTTTGGGGTGGAACTAGATGCGGTTACTCGTGAGCAAAGAAGTAATGCAAAAACAGTAAACTTTGGAATTATATATGGCGTAAGTGCCTTTGGCTTAGCTCAACAAACTAGTCTAAGTCGTTCCGAAGCGTCCGATATAATTAAGTCCTACTTTCAAACATATCCGGGTATCCGCGACTATATCGAAGCGCAAAAAGAATTAGCGCGCAAGCAAGGTTTTGTGGAGACGATGTTGGGTCGTCGTCGCTATTTAAAGGATATAAATAGTCGAAATGCCGTGGTGCGTGGGCATGCCGAGCGTAATGCGGTAAATGCTCCAATACAAGGTACGGCGGCGGATATCATTAAATTGGCAATGATTAAGATCCACGAAGCTTTAAAGGATTATAAAACACGCATGTTATTGCAGGTGCATGATGAATTGGTTTTTGATGCACCAAAGGATGAATTGGAAAAGGTGACCCCAATAATCACCGATCTCATGCAAAATGCCATCGAAACCAAAGTGCCTTTAGAGGTTGAAAGTGGTTTTGGTGCGAATTGGTTGGAAGCGCATTAGATAGTTTAAACTCAAAAAAAAAGCCCCGACTCAAACATGAATCGGGGCTTTTTTTTGAAATAGATAGCTGATTATTGCACCAGTAGTTTTTGTTGTAAGCTGGTGTTTTCTCCGCGAAGGTTCACTAAATAAGCACCCGCCTTTAAGTTTAAGTCGAGCTGCATATCTAAACTAGGTCCTTCACTGTGTAGTTCTTGGCTATAAACAGTTTTACCACTTAGGTCGATAATTTCCAATTCAAGGTCACGATCCATTAAATCGCTAAGACTGAGGTTGATTCGACCTTCGGTTGGATTCGGGTACAGGGCCATATCAGCGGAAGCGAATTCTGGGATACTCACATCCTGACCTTCACCGAAACGGATATTATCAATAAAGAAGTTATTTCCGCCGCCATTCTCAAAAACAAATTTGATGATAATTGGATCAGGACCAATATAAGCGTTGAAGTTGATGGACTCAGTTGACCATTGGCCAGGGCCATTCGGCACAAATAAACCGGTTGTGTTATTGGCAGTGCGTAAACGAGAGCCATTGTAAAAACGACGTCGAATCCAATTTTCACCGCAATCGCGAGATACATATACCTCTAGCTGATCGGTGTTATTGTTATTACGCGCGGCAAAAGCAAAATCGAAGAATAGATTAAGATCTACACCATTCGCGGTATTTATGGCTGGTGAAATCAATTCATCCAATTCACCTTCCGAATTGTTGGCCTCGGATAGAATTAGGGATTTATCTTGATGAGAACCAGCATTTTGATAAGGCTGGAATTTATTACCATCCCCACCATCGATAACCGACATCACTAAAGGAATGCTACCATTCTCAAAGCTTTCGGTCCAGGTAGTAGTAAAGAATGGGTTGGCGGAATTTTTAACGCTAATGAATTCGGTGTAAGTAACATTATCGCTTCCAGCACTATTGCTTACGCTAAGACTAACGCTGTATTTTCCTGGTTGAGCGTAGGTAACGGTAGGGTTCTCAGCATTGCTAGTAGCAGGAGTTCCACCAGGGAAAGACCATGACCAAGAAGTTGGATCACCTTCTTCAGAAATATCGAAAAACTGCACACTTTCATTGGTACAGATTACTTTGCGCTCTACATCGGCGATAGCCTCTGGTGTACATGCCGGTGGATTAGTTATTCCGGTAAAGGCGTGGTTAGAGGTAGAAACTAAGGTGGAGCGTAAATTCGACATGGTTAAAACGGCATGTACTCTCGCTTTTTGATCCTCAGTGAACATGTTTTGGCAATTCGCATAATCCATGTAATTCTCAATCTGGTCCACCAAATTTGGATTATCATTAGAACAACTGTTGGTGCTAAGGTTACATCCGAAATTAGACTCGTCTACCGGAGGAGTATCATCACAGTAGTCATTTGCGTAGTTGTTACCTAAGAGGCCAACTGGATTTTGTCCGCCCACACCGTTACAACTTCCTGCAAAAGGGTGGTGAAGGGCTAAATAGTGACCCACCTCATGGGTTAAGGTACGGCCATCATTTCCAGCCGCTGTTCCAATGGTACCCATGGCATCATGACGAAGAATGACACCATCTCCAGACACTTTATTAGTACGAGGGAAGAAGGAGTAGCCCAAGGTGTAACCACCGGGGTCACTTGGTGTGGTATTGCCAACGTGGCGAGTTACCCAAATATTCAGGTAGCGCTCTTGATTCCATTTAACCAGTTTGGCCGATTCTGTTCCGCTTAGCGATTGTAAGCTTTGAGTACGGGTGATACCATCGGTACAATTGCCACTAGGATCTTTTTTGGCTAGTTTAAATTCGATTTGCATATCCGAAGCCACTCCTTTAAACTGGTTACGAGTTTGAGTGGTGTCGGCATTTAATCGTTGGTAATCTTCATTAAGTACACGAATGCCATCTTCAATTTGAGCTACCGAGATATTATCGGCCTGAGTAGCATAAATTACATGAACAACTACCGGAACGGTGTAAATAACTGTAGAAGAATTATTTTTGCGCAGCAGATTTTCACGCTTAATGTTTTGAGCAGCTTCGTAAATGGCAAGCTCTGTGGCTCGCATTTCATCAGCTACTTGCTCATCTTGTAGAGCATCTTGGTAATGCTCGTCGAAGGTACATTTAAGGTGATTATGGTTGTGTTCATCGGCTGTTTGAGCGAAAGCAAAGCTCGTGCTGATAACAGCCAGAATAGAAAAAAAGCGCTTCATTAAGAATAGAATTTTAGGAAATCGGTGCACAAATATAGACGCTTTGGCTTGGGAATAGTTGGGTGACAAAAAATACACGGGTAATTTTCAACGATTTATAGTTGATAAGGTTTGGCAGATTGATAATTATTGTTGTATTTTCGCAGCCCCTTTTTGGAGGGTCAAGTATTCGAAAGATAACGATTTAAATATTAGGTAGTTGTGGATACAATGAGTTACAAAACGGTTTCGGCAAACAGCCAAACTGTTGATAAAAAATGGGTTCTTGTTGATGCTGAGGGTCAAACTCTCGGTCGTCTTGCTTCAAATGTAGCATACTTGTTACGTGGTAAGCACAAGCCTAACTTCACTCCTCATGTAGATTGTGGTGATAACGTGATTGTGATTAATGCGGATAAGGTTGTTCTCACCGGTCAAAAAGCTACCGAAAAAGAATACGTTCGTCATACCGAGTACCCAGGTGGACAGCGCTTTACTACTCCGGCGGAATTGATGATGAAGAAGCCAATTAAAGTAGTAGAGAACGCAGTGAAAGGTATGCTTCCTAAAAACCGTTTAGGTAGCCAGTTATACACTAACCTTTTCGCGTACGCTGGAACTGAGCATCCACATGAGGCTCAGAAGCCAGAAAAAATTGAAATCAATACTGTTAAATAATTAGATGAGTATGTCAGTAACTCACACTATTGGTCGTAGAAAGTCTTCTGTAGCCCGTGTTTTCTTAAAAGAAGGAAATGGGACTATCACTATCAACAAGAAAGACTATAAAGACTATTTCAATACTCCTGCATTACACTTTAAAGTAGAGCAGGCTTTCGCAACTACCGAAACTTCTGGTCAGTACGACGTTAAAATTAACGTTGACGGCGGAGGTATCACTGGTCAGGCCGAAGCTATCCGTTTAGGAATTAGCCGTGCCTTGTGTGAAATCAATCCTGATTTCCGTCCAATGTTGAAACCAGATGGCATGTTAACTCGTGACCCTCGTATGGTAGAACGTAAGAAGTTTGGACAGAAGAAAGCGCGTAAGAAATTCCAATTCTCTAAGCGTTAAAAAATATTTGGGTTTAGTATCCAAATTCTGCGGGTGTCTCGAATGGTCGAGATCCACCGTAGAGTTGAATCAAGTGAATGTAAACTATTAATTATCTCATGGCAGATCAATTCGTAAAAGAAATGCTAGATGCGGGGGTGCACTTCGGTCACCTTACCCGTAAATGGAATCCAAACATGGCTCCTTATATTTTTATGGAGCGTAATGGAATCCATATTATTGACCTCTACAAGGCCCAAGCTAAATTGGAGCAGGCTGGCGAAGCAATGGCTAAAATTGCCGCTAGCGGACGCAAGATCTTGTATGTGGCTACTAAGAAGCAAGCTAAGGATACTCTCGAAACCCAAGCGGGTGGCGTGAATATGCCTTACATCACCGAGCGTTGGCCTGGTGGTATGCTTACCAACTTCGTAACCATCCGTAAAGCGATCAAGAAGATGCAAAACATCGATCGCATGAAAGAA
>CATMQD010000072.1 GCA_950073045.1 uncultured Flavobacteriales bacterium
CACATACCGGTTGGTTATTGATGCGGAGCTTGGAAACCCTTAAAATCCGAATGGAGAAGCAGGCCGCTAATGCGGAGAAAGTAGCAGACTATTTGGCGAATCATCCTAAAGTGGAACGAGTTTATTACCTCGGTATGTTGGATGAGAAAGATGATCGTCATGCCGATATTTTTGCACGTCAATGCGAGAGCAAAGGAGCGATGCTATCCTTCGATGTGAAAGGCGGCGAGCAAGAGGCATTCCGTTTCTTAAATAGCTTAAAGCTGATTAAACTGGCCGTAAGTTTAGGATCAACCGAATCTTTAGCCGAGCACCCTGCAAGCATGACGCATGCTGGTATTGATAAAGAACTACGCGACCAAATGAATATTACCGATAAAATGGTACGTCTTTCTATCGGAGTAGAACACTACGATGATTTAATCGCAGATATTGGTCAGGCATTAGAAGGTGCTTAGTACCAGATAAATATATTTTTGAAAGCCCGGAATTGCCGGGCTTTTTTTTGCATTAGAATGAGTGTTGTACGTATATTTGTACAAATTGTTGAGCCATGATCACTGCCAATGTTTCTGATTTCAGAAAGGATATCAAAAAGTACTTAAACAGGGTTACACAGAATTTTGAAACGCTTATTATTAATAGGGGTAAGGATTCTGGTGTAGTAGTGATGTCTTTAGAAGAGTATAACTCTTTACAGGCCACGCAACATGAACTGTCCTCTTTTAAAAATGAACAGAGACTCGATTCGGCGATTAGTAAATTCCGAAAGGGAGAATCCTTCGTTAAACCCTTGGAAGAGCTGGAATGAAACTATGCTTTGTGGATGAGTCCTGGGAAGATTATCTGTTTTGGCAGAAAACAGATAAGAAAATGCTTAGCAGGATAAATAGATTAATAAAGGACATTGTTCGGTCACCCTATGAAGGCATTGGTAAGCCTGAAGCCCTGAAGCATAAGTATCGCGGTTTTTGGTCTCGAAGAATAGATGAAGAGCATCGCCTAATCTATCGGGTAAGTGATAATGAGGAAATATGGATCATCAAGTGTAGGTTTCACTACGACTAGCTTAGATGCCGATTGGTTGTGCTATCGAATAAGCTTACTTTTAAGCCATATTAACCTGATATGAGTTTCTCGCTGTTCAATAAAAAGAGTCGTGTCCAAAAGTTTTGGGATTGGTTTAGCAAACACGAAAAACATTTTTACCAAGATTTAGAAGATCTTCAAAAGCGGGAATACCTTTTCCATCAATTGTCGGTAAATCTTAAAAAGGTCCAAGCCGAACTGGTTTTTGAGTTTAGTCCGATACACGATGATGGCCGACGAGAGTTTACTATTTCCGCAGATGGGATAAAATCGGTTTTCCCTAAGGTGATCGAATTGGTAGAGCAGGCCCCTGATTTAGAAAATTGGCAAATAAATGCTTTTCGACAGCCAGTTCCTGGAGATGAAGGAGCACTGAATTTTGGAGACCTTAGCCTCACTTACCAAGATATTTTCTTTCGCTATCAAGATGGGGTTTATGGAAAACTTGGAATAGAATTACACATTCGTAACTATGATGGCAGCGCACAATTTCAGCATGCCGTTTATTTATTGCTAGATGCTCTTTTAGGAGAGTACGATGTAACCATGGGCATCGATTGGATAGAGTGGGAGCGCTTGGCGGATGGAGATCAAACCGAGCTCCAGCCATTAACCAAGCTCAGGGATTTAATCAACCAAAAGAAGAATTAGAGTTTTCTTGGCTTGGAAGAGGTGAAAACGTCTAAGTCCATAGCTAGCTTAGTAAGCAGACTATTAGCAGTAATGGAGCTGATTGTAATTCTGTTCTTTCTTTATATTCAACTATGGTCGCGGTTCGATGACCGCATGTCTGCTCCATTTGCATTGAGCCTATCGCCAGAAAGAATTTGGATTTCTGGTGTTTTAGTTTTAGCGTCGGTTTGGCGCTTTAGGCTATTGCTTAAAGTATTTTGGGCAAAGACTAGGATATCTAAAAGTGCCATTATTTGGTCAAGCTTGATTTATTTCCTCTGCTTAACTCCCGATCTCTACATGCTTTTACTCTGGAATATTTACACCGATTTGATGTATATCCAAACGGCTATTTTTCTGATACCACTTTTTCTAGGGATTTTACAGGTTTTGTTTCATAAGAAATAGGCCTATGCTTCTAAAAGCCAATGTGCTCCTAGTCGTATTGAACACTCCAAAGCTAATCCTCTCTTTTATTCTTCATAGATCAGATTTCACTCTGTTTAATGTTTTGATAGCAAAGTGTTTATAGTCGTTTGTTAAACGCTTAAAGGACTCTTCTTTTTTTAAGTTGATCGATCTTCAATAAAATTTCAAGAGGAATTTGTTCGGAAAAAATCCAAACTGTAAATTAGATGCGGCTTATTGGAATTAGTCTAGTAAAAATTACCCGCGAAAGAACAGAGGCAATGTTTCATTAATGAAAAGTCTTGATGCCTTCGTGCAGCTATTAGAGGTCTTTGAAGGGGATGAACAGGATTTCCGGCATATGAGGCCAGATGCCGATCGAGTGCATAATGATGGGTTTTGGTTTGTAGACCTTAACTCTCATCGCACTTTGGTGCTTCTTCATTTTTCCGAAGGTTTAGCCGAGTTCGTGTGGTTAGGAAACCATGCGGACTATGAAAGGATTTTTAAAAACAACAAATCAGAAATCGAATCTTGGCTACGAGCGAGATTCTATATTGAGTGAAATTTGGTCTAAGAGTGCTATGGTGCAGATAAACAGTGAGCTGGAGTATGAAAGAGCCTTACTTAAACTCCGCAAATTAAGAGTGCTCTCCCAGAGCGATATTTCATTAAAGGGCCCATTAAAGGATTTACAAGAAGCGATTATTCGCTATGAAAAAGAGCATTGGCAAGATCCTACCGAATCAACATTTATTGAAAATGAACATGCTCAAGCAATAGTTGAAGATGAGCACAACTTTTTAAGAAAGAGGAAGGAAATCATTAGAGTAGCTTTAAAAGAGAAGGGGCTAAATCAGCAAGATTTAGGGAAGGTTTTAGGACATAAGAGTAAAACACATATGTCGGAACTGGTAAACGGTATTCGCCCTTTTAGGTTAGAAGATATCTTACTCATTAGTCAGTTATTAGAAATTAGGCCTGCGGACCTTCTTCCAAAACAGGCCACACTAGAAAGGCGTAAAAAGGCTTACCAGGTATTGGAGAAAATGAATCGTATAGATTTAGCCGTAAAACTAAGTTCCACCGTGTAGGGTGCCGGTCCTTAGCTTTTCAGCCAGCTCCAAAGCACGTTTAATACGGGAGGCTTCACTTTTGGCGCTGTCGGCATAATGGAGTAATCCGCGTTTGCGGCCATCGCTTAAGGCTTCAAAAGCAGCTGCCGCCTCGGGGTCTTGCTCAAGGGTGATTTCAAACTCTTCCGGAAAGGGCATTCCGTATTTACTTTCGTCTTTCCTAATCTCAATTTTGATTTGATCACCTACCTGTTTCTTCCAGGTTTTTAAAACCGCTTTGCTTAGCCCGATAATTGCATAGCCATCTTTTCGCAATTGCAAGGCCCGGTGTAAAACCTTGCCATCTGGTCCTTCGAAAATTATTCGTCGACCATTTTCAGCAATAAAGTTCTTAGACTGATCATAGTCAGCTACTAAATGAGCACCAGCGCCATCAGGCTTGCCCTCAATAAAACTCTTGATGATCATAGAGTCAAATTTAAGATTCCAAGATCGGTTTTAAGACCTCAAAGGCGTCGTGCACACTTAATACATTCTGGAAGCTGAGGTAAAGTTTATTATTGCGTTCTTTCAGTTGCGCCTGCGGAGCCGCTTTTAAAAACAAGAGTACTTTTTGGAAACGTTCGCTTTGGAAATAGGGCGATTCCTGATCGGCAGTGAAATAGCATAAAAGGCGTTCTTGCTTTAAAACGATTTTCTCAAAGCCTATACGCTGACCTAATCTGCGTAAGCGAATAGAGTCGAAAAGCTCATCTACCTCGCGTGGGATTGGACCAAAACGATCACTTAAGTCTTCAGCATATTTCTCTACCTCGGCCTCTGTTTTCAATTGATCTAACTCTTGATATAGTTTCAAGCGTTCATCAACTTTGTTTACATAGTTATCGGGAATCAGAATTTCCAGATCGGTATCCAAGAGGGTATCGCTAATGCTTTCTTTGTTCTTCAGCTCTTCAGCGTAAAGCTCCTTAAACTCGCTTTCTTTTACCTCTTCTATTGCTTCCGCTAAGATTTTTTGGAAGGTTTCGAAACCAATATCATTAATAAAACCACTTTGCTCGGCCCCTAATAAATCGCCTGCTCCACGGATTTCTAAATCGCGCATGGCAATATGAAAACCACTGCCTAAATCACTAAACTTCTCGATCGCTTGCATACGCTTACGCGCCTCGTCGCTCATGCTCGAAAGAGGAGGCGTAATTAATTTACAGAAGGCCTTTTTATTACTTCGACCTACTCGACCTCGCATTTGATGTAAATCGCTTAAACCGATATTTTGGGCATTATTGATAATGATGGTGTTGGCATTCGGTACATCCAAACCGTTCTCAATAATAGAGGTAGCCACTAGAATATCGAATTCGCCATTTATAAACTGCAGCATCAATTGCTCTAATTTTTTTCCTTCCATCTGGCCATGACCGATACCAATTTTAGCATCAGGCATTAGCCTTTGTAGCATGCCTGCCACCTCTTTAATATTCTCTACCCGATTATGGATGAAGAAAACTTGGCCGCCACGACTCAGCTCATAGCGCACGCTGTCGCGGATGATTTCTTCACTAAAAGGAATGAGTTGTGTTTCAATTGGATGACGGTTTGGCGGAGGAGTGGTCATCACACTTAGGTCCCGAGCCTGCATCAGTGAAAACTGTAAGGTTCTAGGAATTGGAGTAGCTGTAAGCGTTAAGGTGTCCACATTTACTTTAATGTTCTTGAGCTTATCCTTAACGCTAACTCCAAACTTTTGCTCTTCATCAATTACCAATAAACCGAGGTCCTTAAACTTCACATCCTTGCCTACCAAGCGGTGAGTACCAATAATAATGTCCACCTTACCATCTTCCAAATCCTGTAAAATGGTGGTGATTTCTTTACGCGTGCGGAAACGGTTGATGTACTCTACACGACAAGGAAAATCGCCCAATCGATTGCTAAAGGTTTTATGATGTTGAAAGGCGAGAATAGTTGTAGGCACCAAAACCGCTACCTGCTTATTATCGTTTACAGCTTTAAACGCAGCTCTTACTGCCAGCTCCGTTTTTCCGAAACCAACATCGCCACAAATTAGGCGATCCATTGGGGTTGGGGCTTCCATATCCTGTTTAATGGCAGTAGTGGCCGTTTCCTGGTCTGGGGTGTCTTCATAAATAAAAGAAGCCTCTAATTCATGCTGCAAATAATTATCGGGCGCATACTGAAAACCTTTGGTGCTCTTCCGTTTGGCGTACAGCTTGATAAGGTCGAAGGCCACTTTCTTGACCCTCGTTTTTGCTTTCGACTTAGTTTTTTGCCAAACTCCTGATCCCAATTTATGGACACTAGGAACAGTGCCTTCTTTACCATTATAACGGGTAATTTTATGTAGAGAGTGGATACTAACATAAAGCACATCCCCACCACTGTAAATCAGTTTTATCGCTTCTTGAGTTTTGCCATTAACCTCAATTTTTTGCAATCCTCCAAACTCACCGATACCATGATCGATATGCGTGATATAGTCGCCAACCTGCAAAGAAGTAAGTTCCTTTAAGCTTACCGCTTGCCGCTTTTCGTAACCGGTGCGGAGACGGAATTTTTGGTAGCGCTCAAAAATTTGATGGTCGGTATACACCAGCATTTTAGCTTCCTCATCGATAAAGCCTTCATGCAGCGTATTCACCAAAGGCTGAAATTTCACTTCTTTACCGATGTCCTCGAAAATGGCATCAAACCTTTCAACTTGCTTTTGATTAAGGCAGAGCAAATAGTTTTTAAAACCACTTTCGCTATGCTCTTGCAGATTCTCCACCAAGAGCTCAAACTTTTTATTGAAGCTCGGTTGAGGTTTTGAATTAAAGTTGATTTTTAGATGTGAATCAAAGTCACTATCCGCTTGCCATTCCGCATAGTGAAAGGCGGGGATTTCTTTCTCAAATTGGGCTTGATTGATGTAGAGTTCTGCGGGTTCGCTGCGCTGCAAATCGGCACTAACTTCACGGAAAGCATCTATCGCCTTTTCGTAAAGCCCCTGCAATTTGGTGCCCACTATTTTCGAGTTTTGGGTCCAGATTACCGTTTTAGCACCGATGTACTCTAAAAAGCTTTCGCGACTTTCCATCAATACCTTGTTCTCTACATTCGGTACTAATTGGATGCGTTTCACTTGATCAATACTCAGCTGACTTTCGATATCAAAAGTGCGTATGCTTTCAATTTCATCGTCGAAAAACTCGATTCGGAAAGGTTGGTCATGGGAGAAGGAGTACACATCCACAATACCACCGCGCACCGAAAACTGACCGGGTTCAATTACGAAATCAACACGCTCGAATTGATATTCGAAAAGAGTTTCATTTAAGAAATCGATGCTTAAATTATCTCCCGCCTTTATGGTGAAAGTGTGGGCGCTCAGACTTTTGCGAGTTACTACCTTTTCAAATAAGGCATCGGCATAACTCACTAGGATGGCTGGCTTTTTACGACTATTTAATCGGTTTAAAACTTCGGCCCTTAAAAGTACATTGGCATTATCGGTTTCTTCGGTATCGTAAGGTCTGCGATAGGAAGCGGGGTAAAAGAGGACATCTTTCTCCCCAATTAAACTCTCTAGGTCGTTTAAGAAATACGCGGCCTGCTCTTTATCATTTAGAATAAGTAGATGTGGCTTTTCACTTTGCAGGAAGCTTTGGGCCACGGTAATTGCAGAAAGGGAGCCGCTTAATCCGCGAATTTCTAGTTTTTGAGGATCTTGCTTTTGCCACTGTTCGGTGATGAGCTTTATCCTTTGGTCTGATTGATAGGAATCTAGAAGAGTGTTGGCCATGCCCTTAAACGATTTAACCATCCGCTCTTTAGTGAGGGATGGTAAGCAAGGCAAAGTTAAGCTTGTGAAACGAAATTTAAGGAAGCTTTTAAGAGCTCATTAGAATCTTCGATTTAACGTTTATCCCTGAAAAAATGAATTTTAAAATAGAATTTCCCCAGGCCTCAAAAGCCCCCAATTTTTCTTTATCCTTGTACTGGAGGGTAGAATAATAGACTATGAAGAAGGAAGCATGGCCTTATGTGGCGGCATTATTTTTAATTTTCAATATTTCAGCTTTCGCTCAGAAGCAAGCCTTGGTCGAGGCCTCATTAAAAGATATTCGCGATCCTAAAGTATTAGACTCACTGGCTGAGAAGCTTTTAGTCTATAAAAATGATTCGGTGCTCCTCGGACGAGCCTATTTTTTAAAAGGAATGGCTGGCACTTATTCTGCCCAACCTGCCTTAGCGGCGAAGAATTTCCAAAAATGCCTTAGTTATTTAGAGCCAGGGAAGGAATACGACGAACGCTTCAGTTATGAAGTGGTTCTAAAGAATTTAGGTATTTCCTATTACCGACAAAGGGACTTTAAATCTGGAGATAGTAGTTTTCGGCAATTAAAGGCTTTGGCCTTGGCTCAAAACGATAGTTTGAAATATGCCTTGGCAATTAAGGGTATGGCTAACTCTTTAATGATGCGTCAATCATTTGATTCGGCGGCAGTGCTCATGAAAGAGTCGACTTTGATCCTCCAAAATATAGAGTACCGAGGAATATCCAGTGCTTACTTAAGCTTAGGTTCTATTTACGGTCGAATTTTTCAAGAGGATCAAGCTTTAAAATGGTTTCGAAAGGCTTTGCAGTCTAATGAGAAATTAGGCGATAAAAGAATGGAAGCCCGCGTGTACAATAATATGGCCGTGGCCCATCGTGCTCTTGATAGAGTAGATTCAGCAAATTTTTACCTCCATCAGGCATTGGAGCTTCAATTGGAAATTGGTTCCATTTTAGATCAAGTGGAAGTTTATGCCAATTTAGCTCGTAATCATGCCCGACTGAAGGAATGGGATAAAGCGCAGGAGTATCGCGATAAGGCTTGGGACATTTTACCTAAAAATGAAGTACAGGCTGGTAATAGTCACTTGAACTTATGGCTACTAAGCTTGCGTCTGGCCAACAATAAACAGGACTCTACAGCTGGTGCTCCCTATTTCGATTCTTTGCAAATGGCCGTACCTCGCTCACGCTTGCTACAGGATCCGGAGTTGATGGATGCTTTTGCTGGGCATTACGAATTGATTGGTAAAAGTGATTCAGCCCTTAAATATCTGCGTTTAAGCAAGGCTCGAGATAAGGAATTGCAAGTTATGCGCACTGGGGCCGAGATTAAAAAAGCGGCCAATGATTTAGAGATGGCGGCTTTACGAAAAGAACAAGAAGGGGAATTAAGAGGCTACCAAATGGCGATTTTGGTGGTGATTTCCTTTCTAGCGATTGGTGGCTTATGGCTATGGAAAAGTCGCCGTACGGTGGCCCGTGTCCATAATGAAAAACTAGAAAGCGAATCTGTCCCAGCCGAAACGCAAGTGAGTCTCGAAGGATTTACTTTGGTAGATGAGCATAAATCACCATCCGCGGAAGCGGCTATCGAAACTCCCTCGCAACTTAAATTAAAGTCGAAGGCCATTATTAATATTCAAGATTTAATCTACCTCGAATCTGATGGGCACTACGTGAACTTGTTTTTAGAAGGGAGAAATAATCCAGAGGTAGAGCGAAGTAGCCTGAAGGCTATGGACGATCAATTAAAGTCTTATGATTTTGTGCGAATTCACCGCAGCTATTTAATTAATGCCGAACGCCTAAAAGCGGTTTATGCTACAAAGGTCCTTTTGGATACTGGAGTGGAGCTCCCCTTGTCAAGAACTTACAAGGAGGATCTAAATCAACGATTCAACGGCGAGGCATAACTGTATTTCATGCCATTTTATAGGTTATTAATGCCAAATATTTGAAGGGAACCCGCTTATAGCCGACTTTAGCCAGCGGTTGTAAAACCAATTTTAATTCCTTCCCCCCCCCTCTACAAAAAAAGCGGCCTCTTGGAGTGCCGCTTTTTTTATGCTTAAGATTTTTAGATTCTAATCTTGGTATTCTTTGAGGAACCATTCTGCCTTTTCTACCATTTCGGAGCTTCCGCAGAAGAAGGGTACTCTTTGGTGTAGTTCAGTAGGATCAATATCCATAATCCGCATATGACCATCACTCGCTTTTCCACCGGCCTGTTCAATTAAGTAGGCCATCGGATTGCATTCGTATAGTAAACGCAATTTTCCATTAGGGGCTTTCGTACCACGTGGGTAAATATAAATGCCACCTTTTAAGAGGTTTCGATGGAAATCGGCAACCAAGGAGCCAATATATCTAGAAGTTAATGGACGGTTAGTATCGGGGTCAAGCTCTTGACACCATTTAATATAGCGCTTTACCCCCTCGGGCATATGCACATAGTTGCCTTCATTAATGGAGTAAATTTTACCATTCTCCTTTACGCGCATATTGGGATGGGAAAGAAAGAAGCTTCCAATTCCTGGGTCGTAAGTAAAAGCATTAACTCCATTTCCGGTGGTGTAAACCAACATGGTGGAAGTTCCGTAAACCAAATAACCTGCTGCTACCTGCTTGTTTCCAGGCTGCAAGAAATCTTCTAGGGTAACCGGAGTGCCCGGTTTACTAACACGACGGTAAATACTAAAAATGGTACCTACCGAAACGTTTACATCAATATTGCTACTGCCGTCTAATGGATCGATTAATACCACATATTTAGCTTCTGAGTGGATGGCGTCATCAAACACCACATGCTCTTCCATTTCCTCACTTGCGAGTCCACAGATTTCACCGCGTTTGCGCAGGGTGCTGATAAACATGTCGTTGGCTAAAACATCTAGCTTCTGCTGATCTTCGCCTTGAACGTTTTCGCCACCAGCAGCGCCAATAATTTCCGCTAAACCAGCTTTGTTGATTTCTTGATTAACCATTTTCCCTGCCAATCGAATGGAGCTGAGCAGGGCACTAAGTTCACCTTTAGCATAAGGGAAGTCTTTTTGGTTTTCGATGATAAACTCACCAAGAGTAATATGTCTTTTCATGAATTTGAGAGGTATGCAACAAAGTTAGAACTAATCAGGCTTTCAGCTTTTTAATTGCTCGTAAAAATTCTTCAAGTTCTTTTTTACGCCGACTGGAAACCAGAATTTTTTCTCCATTCTTCAGTTCAATGAATAAGCCTGTTTTGGCGCCAGCATTGTATACTGTGCCGTATTTACCGTGTTGTCGCTTGCCGTATCCTACTCGAGGTAGATGGATGATTTGCACTTTTTTTATTTCCGGCCATTTCATTTCAACCCGACCTAATGCTCCGAAGCTCATCAAGAATTTCTCTGAATCCAATTCCAAAATTAATTGGGTACGGGCAAGAATCACCGTAAATAAAGCGCTGAAAATCATACCTGTTATTAAAGCCCAGCTCGGCAGGGGATTGTTGCCCACATTAATGCCTAATAGAACTTGGGCCACGCTGGCAAAAGTGAAAAAGAAGAGTAGTCCAATGAGAATGATCCACAGTAACCAGTTCCTTAAACTTTGTACTTCGTAATAGCTCTTCATATGGCTGCGCTGTTGATTACCTTTGCCGGCAATAATACTCATAATGCTGAAACTTAAGAACGATCGATTCGAAATCGGCGGCCTTGATGCCGCACAGATTTGCGAGGAGTATGGAACTCCCCTTTACATTTATGATACTGCCAAAATGGAAGCGCAATATAAACGCTTAGTAAAGGCTTTTAAAGGATCGAAGCTTAAGATAAATTATGCCTGTAAGGCCTTGAGTAATATTAATGTACTTCGCTTCTTTCAATCATTAGGCGCGGGCCTAGATACCGTTTCAATTCAAGAGGTAGATCTTGGTTTAAGGGCAGGCTTTGCGCCTGAAGAGATTATCTACACCCCCAATGGAGTGTCGATGGCCGAAATTGAAAAAGCGGTCGATCGCGGGGTGCGCATTAATATTGATAACCTGAGCATTTTAGAGCAATTTGGCGCCAAATACGGAAGCTCATATCCAGTTTGTATTCGAATGAACCCCCATATTATGGCGGGTGGTAATGCTAAAATTTCGGTAGGGCATATCGACTCTAAATTTGGAATTAGCATTCATCAACGTCGCCATTTAGAGCGCTTAGTGAAAAGCCTCGACCTTAAAGTGGAAGGCGTGCACATGCATACCGGAAGCGATATTTTAGACGTAGATACCTTTTTGGTGGGAGCGGAATTGCTATTTGATGTGGCCCACGATTTTCCCGATTTAAAGTATATCGACTTTGGTAGTGGTTTTAAAGTGCCTTATAAAGAAGGGGATATCGCTACCAATGTGGAGGAATTAGGCGAGAAAATGTCGACCATGTTTAAAGACTTTTGTACCGATTATGGTCGCGAATTAGAAATTGAATTTGAGCCAGGGAAGTTTCTGGTTTCAGAATCAGGTACCTTTTGTTGTACCGTAAATGGACTTAAGCAAACCACCGCTACCGTTTTTGCCCAAGTAGATACAGGGATGAATCACCTTATTCGTCCGATGTTCTACGATTCCTATCATCACATCGAAAATATTTCCAATCCCCAAGCTAGCACTCGAGTATACACCGTGGTTGGTTATATCTGCGAAACCGACACCTTTGCCAGCGACCGCCAGATTAATGAAGTACGACAAGGGGATATCTTAGCCTTTAGAAACGCTGGTGCTTATTGCTTTACCATGGCTAATAATTACAATAGCCGCTTTAAACCCGCTGAGGTTTTAGTGCATAAGGGCAAGGCCCACCTAATTACGAAGAGACAAAGTTTGGAGGATTTGCTCCATAACCAAATTGAAATGGAATGGAAGTAGAAATTCGCCTAGGAGGTGAGGCTGAGATTAGTGATTTAATGCGCCTTATAAAGGATTTAGCTCTTTATGAGAAGGCGCCAGAGGAGGTCTCAACTACCGAAGCAGAGTTGCTAAGTGATTGGCAAGCAAAGCGATTTGAGTATCTGGTGATGCTTCATCCAGAGAATGGCATTATCGGCATTTCACTATTCTATCCGCGCTACTCTACTTGGAAGGGCTTCTGTTATTATTTGGAAGACCTTTATGTAATGCCCAAATACCGGGGAAAGGGTTATGGTAAACTCTTATTGGAGGCTACCGCCGATAAGGCCCGAGCCGCGGGTGCTAAACGCCTCGATTGGCAGGTACTCGACTGGAATGAGCCGGCGGTGAAATTCTACGAAAGCTTAGGGGCTCATATCGAGAAGGAATGGTGGAACTGCAAGTGGTGGTTAGAATCTAAAGAGTGAGGCCACGGATAGCGATAATTGGCGGTGGTGCGGCAGGTTTTTTTTCAGCCATCCATGCCGCGAATGGGAATAACGAAGTGCATCTCTTTGAGAAAAGCAATAAGCTACTGGCAAAAGTGCGCATTAGTGGTGGAGGTCGCTGCAACCTTTTGCACGACTGTCCCTATCCTTCCGAATTAATTAAGGCCTATCCTCGGGGTGGCCGATCCTTGAAAAAGCCTTTTGGCAAATTCGCCTACAAGGAAGCCCGCGCTTGGTTTGAAGACCAAGGGCTAGAATTAAAAGTAGAATCCGATGGTAGAGTTTTTCCAGTTTCGGATAGCAGTGAATCGGTAGTTGAGGTCCTAGAAAAAGCAGCCGATAGGGCTAGGGTTAAAGTGCATCTAGGTATGGACATGCGTTCTATCCTAAAAGATGGAGATGGCTATCAACTTGAATTTAGAGGTGGAGAATTACAGCATTTCGATGCCGTGGTCCTAGCTATGGGCGGCCAGCCAAAGTTGAAGGCTTTTGACTTTTTGAAAGATATAGATCTTACAATCGTTCCACCAGTTCCATCCTTATTTACCTTTAATGTTCCTGATTCACCGATGAAGGAACTTCAAGGATTATCAGTTCCGGAGGCCTGGGTGCAAGTTCCAGGAACAAATTGGAAACAAAGCGGTCCATTATTAATTCCCCATTGGGGTTTTAGTGGTCCCGCCATTTTAAAGATGAGCGCCTGGCAGGCCTTAGATTTTCAAGAACGCAATTATCATTTTCCCATTTTAATTAATTGGATTAACCTTTCAGAAGAAGAGGCCCGTCAACAAATAAAGGATCATTTTCTGGGCCATCCCGCGAAAGCGGTACAGAATAGTCGCTGCTTTGAATTGCCAAC
>CATMQD010000073.1 GCA_950073045.1 uncultured Flavobacteriales bacterium
TTGAGTTGCCCTTCTACCAAACGATCACTATTAGGGTACTCGTTTTCAAATTCTTGGAAAACCTGAAGACTATTGGTATAGTCATCCATTTGCAAATAAGTGAGCCCCAACTCAAATTTGGCCTTTTCGGCATAAACCGAGCGCGAATAGCGGCCTAATAAAGTTTTCAGCTCTTGGGTTTTCAATTGTGGCTTTCCATCTAAGCCTAGGCATACTGCTCTTTGGTAATAGGCATAATCTGATTCTACGCTATTGGCTTGAATCGCTTTATCATAAAAATTACTGGCTAAAAGATAACCGCCAGTTAAAAGATAGGCATCACCTAAACGTAAATACGAATCGGCCTTACGTGGATCCTTACTAGCTGCGTCCCTAACAAAAACCCTGAAATCATCAGCGGCAGCTTTAAAGTCCAAAACCTTATAGGCACAATAAGCTGAATGATAATAACTGCGATTAAATACATCCTGAGCCGCAGCACCCGGTCCTTTTCTAAACGCTTGGAAAGCTAGTCGACCGTTTTCATAGTCGCGTAAGCGGTAATGACACTCACCTATCCAATACTGTGCTAAATTGGCGAGCGCCTTATTTTCTGGATACTGTTGCGATTCCTCATACTTTTCTAAGGCACCGGCAAACTTGAGTGAATTAAACATTTCAGTAGCTCGATAAAAGGCAATTTGCTGATAGATACTGCGCATTTCTGGACTGTTTAAACCAGCCACTTTGATGGCCTCCATAGCCCTTTCATAATCCTTGGTAGTAATGTAAATATTAGCTAAATAGCTGTTAATCTCCTTTCTATGAGGACTATCGGGATACTGAATTAAGAAATCTTTTAATACTTGTATGGCATCCCGAAAAGGGCTGGCCAATTCATAGGCCAACTTGGTATAATTGTAAAGTGCGTCCTCGGTGATTTTAGGGTCGTGCTCTAATTCAGCCGCCGCTTTAAAAGCCACCATGGACTGATTTTTCTCGCCTACCTTTAAATAGGAATCTCCCAAATGGTAATAAGCATTTTGACGAAGCTCCTCTGGTCCGGCAGTAATTTTGTTAAGAGAACGAATAGCATCTGCAAAGCGATCTTCACGGTAATAGCAGTAACCTGCTTGGTAATGATCTTTAAGCCGCATTTTCCCGCCTTTCTTCTGATAGATCTCTAAATATTTAAGGGTATTGGCAAAATCTCTCCGCTGATAAAATGCATCCGATAATAGTTTTGCGATTTCTGGAGCTCTACTCGGGGTCGCATTGGCTATAAGCTCCTCACCCACTTCGACAAGCTTATCGTAGTTTTCTAAGGCGTAATAAATATGCGCTAAGTAATAAGGTACTAATGGCCCAAAATTGGGATCCTCTTGTAATGGCAAAAAGTTTTTTAGTGCTTCCGCGAAATTGCTATCCACATACAGTAAATGTGCGTAATAGTAGCGAGCAGAATTAGAGTAAGCGCTATTGCCATCCTTTAGCTTTAGGAAAAGTTCCCGCGCTGGAGTACTTTGCTCATCTTGCATTAAAGCATAGGCCCATTTAAAGCGGTACTCCGATTTCTGAACCTCATTTAAGGAATAGGGATCTACTTTTTCGTAGTAAGGTAAAGATTGACGATAACGTTTTAGGCTAAATAGATTATTGGCATAACGCAACCAAAGGCGATTTTGCAAGGGGCTAGTTTCGTGAATTTTAGCAAACTCCAAAACCCTTTCCTCAATATCTCCATGATACAATTCGATAGCGCAATAGGCCGCAAAATAGCGGGCATTCATTCGCTTTTCATCCTCATAAACTGGATCTTCGGCAATGCGATCAAATATAAGTTGGGCATTGCCATACTGCTGCTTTTCCAAAAGCTCTAGGGCCAGCTCGTAATTATCCTCCGAACCCTTAAGATGATCATTCACTTGGGCTTTTCCCTCGAAGTTTAAAAGAAAGACCAAGCAGGAAAGGCTAAGTAATACCTTGATAATGCGCATATTAGCTCTAATTTATCTAGTGTTCTAAAGTACGGGTATTACCAAGGCGTCGATTTTAGGCTTGCAATAAGTTTTAAACGCAATCTGTTAATTATTATTGAAGCACAGGCGCCCAGCTCCCTAAGCTTATACTATTTTTGATTCCTGTCATGAAAGGAGATCCAATTTTAAGATTAACCAACGCTGATATCTTCCAAGGCTCTAAGCTTATTTTAGAAGATGTTGACCTACATATAAAACAAGGTGACTTTCAGTACCTTATCGGTTCAACCGGGAGTGGAAAGTCGAGCTTGTTAAAAACCTTATACGGTGATTTACCACTTAAAAAAGGTAGCGGCTTGGTATGCGATGTAAAGCTTAACGACCTTCAGGAAAGAGACATCCCTGGATTAAGACGTCGATTGGGAATAGTTTTTCAAGATTTTCAATTACTAACCGATCGCAGTGTCTATCAAAATCTAAAATTTGTACTTCAGGCTACTGGCTGGACCTCTAAAAAGGAGATAAACACTAAGATTATAGAAGTGCTCTCCAAGGTTGGAATGGAGAACAAAGAACAGCAAATGCCTCATCAACTTTCTGGTGGTGAGCAACAAAGAGTAGCTATCGCTCGGGCTTTATTAAACGATCCCCAGCTTATATTGGCCGATGAGCCTACTGGGAATTTAGACCCTTCCACTTCTGAAGAAATCATGATTTTACTGGAACAGATTTCCAATAGTGGAAGAGCAATTTTAATGGCTACACATGATTATTCTTTAATCCTGAAATTTCCTCACGAAACCTTAAAATGCGATCAGGGCAAGGTTTTTAATACTGTGCAGAACAGCCTGTAGTGGAACTAAGCATAGCCATATTGGTCTATCAATTTTCTCCTTTGAAAGTTGTACATGAACTTATTCGGCAAGCCCGTCTTTTGGAAATCAATTTCGAATTACTTATTTACGATGATGGCTCTGGCCCAGTTTGGCAAAAACAGCTAGAAATTGATTTTAAAGATATTCCTGAGGTATTTCTGCATTTAGCCTCCAAGAATTTAGGGCGTTCCGCTGCTCGTAATCGATTGGCTCAAAAAGCTCTAGGAGATTACATCCTTATGATTGATGGCGACAATCCTATTAATTCGCCGCATTTCGTAAACGACTATTTCCGAACTCGAAAAAGCAATACCATTGTGGTGGGCGGCCGCTATATCGATGCCAGCCCAATTCCTGGCTGCGAATTACGTTGGACATTTGCCAAAGAAAGAGAGGTGCAAAACTTAAAGCAACGGCAGGCCAATCCCTACGCTCACTTTCAAACTAATTGTTTCTTAGCCGATCGTTCTGTTTTTAAGAAAGTTGGCTTTGAAGAAGCCCTGAAAACCTACGGATACGAGGATAGTTTGTTTGGTTTTGATTTAGAAAAAGCTGGCATAAAAATATTTCACATCGATAATCCTCAATTCCATAAAGCTGAAGATCGGAACTTGGCTTTTTTAGCGAAAAGTGAAGCGGCCATGCTTTCCCTCTATTGGATTTATTTAAACCGCCCCCATCTGCGAAAGCACTTTAAGCTGCTTAAAGCTTTAAACATTTTACAGAAATTAAAATTAAGGTCGATTTGCCTCGTGGTTTTATCTTTTATGGAAAAAGGAATTAAGGAAAACCTCGATTCTAGCGGTCCAAGCTTATGGCGATTTGACCTTTTTCGTTTGCATCGACTATTATTAATCGATCTCGGAAAGTAGCTTTTCAATTACCGATTTCTCCTGCTCCCAATTGTTAGCATTTGCAGCTTGCTTTAGCTTTTCAGCATAAGCTGTTTTACCCCTAGATCGAATGTCCAATAAAGCCTCTTTCAATGCTTTTGGCTCTACGGCCGATGCCTTTCCAATTTCAAAATTTTCTACAATCCTTTTTACCTCTACCACTTCGCTGCATAAAATTGGGACACCACATTTTATATAATCGAAAAGCTTATTGGGTAAACTGAAGCGATAATTTAAATTGGTATCCTTATCTAAAGAAATACCGAGATCCGCCGCAGCGGTATAATGCAACATTTCCCGATAAGGCATCGGATCAATAAAATGTACTCTTCCCAATAAATCTGGAGACTGGGCCCTTTTCTTTAATGCAGGAATAACATCCCCCTTTCCTACAATCATTAAATGAACACCCGCATCAAGCATGGCCAGTGCCTCCATAAACTCCTCCATCCCGCGATCAACATTTATTCCTGCCCCTTGATTAACCACTAAATAAACATCGCTCGGCAAACCTAGCTCTGCTCTAGTCTTAAAGACTTTTGGCAAATAAGAATCGCCAATATTTCGGAGGACCTTTGGTCGGATACCATAATCTTGCTCATAAAGATCGGCAATGCTTTCATTTACGGTGATAGTCCTCTTCAGTTTTGGGAAAATTGTTGCTTCCAAACTTTGCCAAACCTTCTTAACTAATGGGCGATCTTGTATTTCGGGCACACCGCAGAAATATTCGTGACTATCATAAATAAGTGGTCGCCTAAAGATCCTAGCTATTAAGTAATTAGGCAAAAGAGTATCTAAATCATTACTCCAATAAAGGTCGTAAGGCTTTTTAAAAAGCAAGTAAAAAAACAGCCAGATATTAAGCTGGGCGTAAAAAAGGAAGCCTTTATGGAAGATTAGTTTAAAGCGATGGTAATGATAATCAGGATTAAAATCGGAACTATTAGGAAGTTCACGCCCCACAAAATTAACGCGGTAACCTTTATCCATCAGCACAGCAATAGTTCGCTGTACCCTTTGATCAGTTACCAAATCGTTGCTAACGCTTATTACCGCTTGTTTCACGGCACAATATTAGAAATTTAAAACAGAGAGCTAGTGGTATTCCTATTTTTGCCGAAAATTCTACATGCAGCATCGGGAAATCGATATCGAAGAGTTTAATTACCCATTACCGGAGGAAAAAATTGCCGCCTATCCCCTAGCGCGCGGGGAATCGAAATTGTTAATCTTTAGAGATGAGGAGATTAGCGATAGTCAGTATAAAAATATCGACCAATATCTGCCCGATAATTCGTGGTTAATTTTTAATGAAACCAAGGTTGTTCAGGCTCGCTTACTTTTCCCCAAAAACGAACAAAGTATAATTGAGGTTTTCTGCCTCGAGCCTATAGAGCATAAAAGCATTGAGCAAGCCATGCAAGCTAAGGGTAGCATTCGTTATTTATGCTTGGTAGGCGGAGCTCGAAAATGGAAAAACCACCATTTAGAAATTGACCTCGGCGAAGCTAAGATTAAGGCTCAAAAGCTAGGTCGACAAGAAGCCCATTTCGAAATAGAGCTTAGTTGGGAGGAAGATTTAAGTTTTAGTGAAATCTTAGACATGGCGGGCAAAACACCTCTACCTCCCTATATAAAACGGAAAGCCGAAGCCGAGGACAAAAAGCGTTACCAAACTACTTATGCCCGGCGTTCTGGCTCGGTAGCCGCACCTACTGCTGGCTTACATTTTAATGAGGAAATCTTTCATAAAATGCAGGCTAAAGGCATGGACCTTAATTTTTTAACCCTCCATGTAGGGGCTGGCACATTTAAGCCCGTGAGCAGCAGTGTTGCAGAGCATGAGATGCATGCAGAGGAAGCTTTTTTAGATCGACAGTTCCTTCAAAAGCTAAAGCTTGCCTTGGAGCATGGTAGGCCCATTATCCCGATTGGCACCACTTCTTTGCGAGCACTAGAAAGTATGTATTGGTTGGGTTGCCTCTATCATCATGGTAAAGTACTTAGCGATGAAATGGTGGTACCACAATGGCTGGCTTTCGAAAATAAAGAACTGGCTTTAAGCCCTTTAGAAAGCATTAAAAGCTTGGAGCAATTACTCGATCAGCGAAAGCTGGATTGGATGCCGTTTAAAACCCAAATTATTATTGCACCTGGATATGAGCATCGCTTAATCCATGGTCTAATCACTAATTTCCACCAGCCTAAAAGCACTTTAATGTTATTGGTAGCAAGCCTTATTGGCGATAATTGGCAAGAGGTTTATCAGCATGCCCTCCAAAATAATTACCGCTTTTTAAGCTATGGCGATGGCTGTCTCCTATACCGTAAACAATAAAACCATGATTCGAAACATAATTGTTCAACTATATCTCTTTTTGCAACCATTTTTAGGTTTTGGTCAAAGCCTTTCGGCTGATGAAGTTGCGGTTTTACCCGAAGGATTAGATGAATGCAGTGGAATGTGTTTTATAGCTCCAAATGCCTTGGTAATGATAAATGATAGCGGTAATGATGCCGAACTTTTCATTTGCGATACTCTAGGACAGTTACTAATGCAGCCTAAGCTTCTGGGTTTACCTAATCGAGATTGGGAATCATTAGCTTTTAAGGATGGTTTGCTTTACATCGGTGATTTTGGTAATAACTCTAATAAACGTGAGGATTTAGAAATTTTAGTACTCGATTTAAGTAAACTCTTAAGTGAAGAACAGTGGTCCTTAAAGGGTAGAGTACAATTTCAATACCCAGAGCAAAAGCAGTTTCCACCTGAGGAGGAATCCGATTGGTACTATGATTTGGAAGCTATGGTTGTAAGCGGAGATTCCATCTATCTTTTCACTAAAAACCGAACCAAGCCTTTCGACGGACTAGTAAAAGTTTACGCACTTAGCACCGAATATAAAAGTCAGGAAGCTCAATTGATTAAAGAGTTTAAAACCAATATCGGCCTAAAACATTTTAACTGGGTTTCAGGGGCCAGCTTAGGTCCTAATGGTGATGACTTATTTTTATTAGGCTACAGCAAAGTGTGGTATGTTGCAAATTGGCGTGAAGCCGATTTAAACGCTCCTTATGCCTACAGTTTGGGCTATTTCTCACAGAAAGAGGCGATTGCAGTGAATGGCAATCAACTTTATTTTGCTGAAGAAAAGAATAAGGGATATGAGCCCTTCCTCCGAAAAACTTCAGTGGAGCTGTTTTTAAATCGCTATCAACAGTTGGCAGATGAGGCCATTGTTTTAGACACCAATACTTTTCGCTCTGGAGATAGCATCTCCTTGCATTTTAGAGATCCCCATTATTTTTTAGGTACGCGTTATGTGTTGTACAATACCGCTGGCAATGAGGTGTTTGATGGGAAATTAAATGAATCGCAATTAAAAAATGGGAACTTAGATATTGAAATTGGTCAGCTCCCCGCTGGCAGATATATCTTAAGCTTTGATGGGAAAATGAAAAAAGCTTTTGTGCTTAGTATTCTATAGGATCAAGCTTCAAGCTTAGGCTTATACCTGGATTTTGACCGAATAAAATTACCGGATACATTGCTAGTTTGGGCGACCTCTCCTTTTGCCAAGTCGCAATTTTGCGGCCAATAAAAACCCCAATTAATCCTCCCATTAAAATATCCGAAGGCCAGTGCTTTTTTGCATATACTCTTTGCCAGGCGGTTAATCCAGCCAATCCGTATAAGGGAATGGCTAGATAATAAGGATCATCGTAATAGGCAGAAATAGATGCCGCTAAAGAAAAGGCGATTGCCGAATGTCCCGAGGGAAAGGATAATCGATCCCTATTAAAAGAAGGACCATAGAACAAGTATGGATCATTTGCCATTTGCTCCTCTGGCCGCACCCGATGAAATAATAGTTTGAGTCCAACAACCGTAAGTCCAGCAGTAAGCATACTCTGCAAGGCCGTCGAGCTTAAATTAGACAGCTCCGACTGATTTGTAATTTCGCCACTGAGGTAGGCTAATAAGGCTAGTGAGCCTCCGTAGTAAGGATTTCCAAAGGGCTCCATATATGGACTAAAGCGATCAACATCTGCAGGATTACTAAAGCTTATCGCTTTTTGAATTTCCGCATCATAAATAAAAGTACCTCCCACCGCACTTAGCCCAATTCCCCAATACCACAGGTCTTGTTTCTGGTACGTTTCCGATTTCCACCAATTTCCAGCATTGTTCCAGGAGTCCTTTACCAGGCTTACCTGCGCTTGCGCAGAAAAGCTAGCGATAAAATAAACGCTTAATAAACATTTAAAGAGTTTAGGGCTTTTGAGCATTCTCTTCTATAATTACCTTCGCAAGGTATGCAGAGTCCACTAGAACAAGAGACCTTATTTGAGGAAAAAAGCTTTCGGAGTTTCTTGAGCTTCATCAACGAAAACTTTGGTTTGGAGCTTTCGTGGTACAATCGAAACTCCCTACAAAGAAGATTACAAAAGGTTGTTCGACAATTTCGATTATCAGACCTTAGGTCTTTACAAATGCTAATGCTTAGAGATGAAAAGTACTTTCAAAACTTTGTGGATCTGTTCACAGTTCAAGTAACCGAATTATTTAGAGAGCCGCTTAGTTTGCTGGAACTACGAAAAGAGGTGCTACCCTTTTTCCGTGATAAGTCAGAGTTAAAAGTTTTGCAGGTTGGTGCAAGTACAGGCGAAGAACTCAGCTCACTATGCATTTTATTAGACGAAGAAGGAATTTTAGAGGAAAGTAAAATTACCAGCACCGATCTATCCTTAACTGCTCTAGAAAAGGCAAAGCGCCCTTGTATTTCTAAAGCTCGAATAAAGGAAGCGGAGATGAACTATCGTAAATCTGGTGGTGAAGGATTGCTGCCCGATTATTACCAAGCCACTTCCTCACTATGCTTCTTTCATGAAAGCTTATTCAAAAATGTAGACTACAAACTTTTCGATCTCACTAAGGATGAGCTAGGACAAAAATTCGACATTATACTTTGTCGTAATCTACTTATCTACTTTAAAGTAAATCAGCAACATCAGTTATTAGATCGGTTGTTAAGACATTTAAATCCCGGCGGTTTTTTAATTCTGGGTGAGCAAGAGTCAGTGAGCTTTTATCAAAATCATGAAAACCTTCAAATCGTTTCGTCATCACAAAAAATCTTTCGCCAAAACTTAATTGCACCCTAGGCCTATTGCTATTTGGGCTTTTCTTTTCGATCACGCTTAGTGGTCAAAATTCCCGTTTTGTTTTTTACAATGTGGAAAATCTATTCCATCCCAATCACGATTCTATTAATCCCGATCGGGAGTTCAGTCCGGAAGGATCAAAAGAGTGGACAAATTTTAAGTACCATGAACGATTACGAAGGCTATCGAAACTTATCATCAACCTAAGTGATAGCAATTTTGAAGCTCCTAGTTTAGTGGCATTTGCCGAGATTGAAAGTAAGCAAGTTCTTGAAGACCTTTTACAAAACCAACCTATAAGGAAACTTAACTACCAGCTAGTACACTATGATTCTCCCGATCGGCGCGGTATTGATGTAGGCCTTATATATCGCAAGGATCAACTAAAACTATTAAACTCCATTGCCATCCCCTATTTCTGTGATTCAATTCCAGATTACCACAGTCGGGATATGCTTTATGCCAGCTTTACAAACTTTAAGGGCGATACGCTTCAGTTTGTAATAAATCATTGGCCCAGTAGATATGGAGGCCAGGAAGCCTCTCAGTTTAAACGCCTTTGCGCTTCAGAACGTCTATTGAAATTCACCGATTCTGTGAAGAAGATAACTAAAGCACCTTTTATCCTAATGGGCGATTTTAATGATAGCCCTATTGATTCGAGTTTACAATACTTAAGTTCTTTAGGACATTTCGATAATCTGATGGAAAGTTTACCAAAATCATTAGGCAGTCATCGGTATAAAGGCGAATGGTCTTATTTGGACCAAGTGCTTATTAGTAAGCAGTATCGTGCTAATGTTCAGGATTATGGAGTTTTTAGTCTCCCTTTCCTTTTAGAGAAAGAAAGTAAGTACCCAGGCTACCGTCCGAAACGTGCTTTTCGAGGAACTTTTTTCACAGATGGATTTAGTGATCACCTACCTATCTACCTCGATTGGAGGCCCTAACCCAACCACTTGGACTTGCAAAACGATTTATTAGTAGCAATAAAATGGGGGAAATCATCGCTATGCCACTTGACGATTGTAAATTGGCATCACTAAAAAATTAAATTTGCTCCGAAATTCAATTTTATGAGACGTATCGCAATTTTAGCTCTTGGAATGTTAATCTTCTCTGCATGTGAGGATGATCCCGCCCCAGCGGCAAATGGGTATCCAACCGATGGATTAGCACTACCACAAGTTAGAACCTCTATTATCCTTAGTTCCTACAATCCTTCTGTAGGTTACGTTTCGGAAATTCCGCGCCTTATGTTAAGTGATGCCTATCCAAATGCCTTCACTTTTATGAATGTGGTTACCGATGGAGGAAATCCACTCTATTCAGCTATTGCTGATAGCATAACTTTTAATCAGCCTTTGGCTGGTGCTCCATCGCTTTACCTAAATGATCAAACGGTTGACCCTGCAACAATTTTCGATGCAGTTGATCTTGCCCAGGACAAAAAACCAATTGCTACTGTTAATCATAAAGTAACTGTTACTGATTCTGCTTGGTTGGTTGATTCAAAGGTTAAGTTTTGGAAAGACACTGTAAACTCAGGATTCCGCATTGCTACCTACATGATGGCTACGGTTAAGGCTAAAAACTACACCGGGCTTAGCATCAATCTTAATGTAACTCCTTCTCCCAGTCTTGTTAAAGTAGAAAACGATGCGTCCCTCTGGGATGTTGCGCTTAATAATATGGACACCACTAAAACCTTAACTGCGGTAAACGACACCTTTATGCACCGCAATGTTTTGGTTAAAAACTTTAATAAGGAATCGGCTTGGGGCTTTAGCTTTGAGGAATATTCACCATTCGGGCAATCTTTTAGTGTTGGTGATATCATTGGAACTAAAACTACCCCCATCCGCCATTACTTCCTTCGTCCAGAAACTGAAGATGAGGATGCTTATGACCCAGGTTATGAGTATAGCCCAGGGTTTATAACGGTAATTTGGGTGCAAAATGAAGACACTTTCAAATACGAATATGTGAATAGCGTGATGACTACTTTAGATTAAAAGAGTAGTACTTGCATGATATATTTAAAGCCGCTTTGGTTCTCGGATCAAAGCGGTTTTTTTATTGGTAATACCTTAGTTTGACTCAGAGTCTTCTAGGAAAGGCTTTATTTTATCCAAGAAATACTGTGGGGCGGTTGTTGGTCGATTTCGTTTCCGATCAACAAAAACCAATTGCACCATCCCAATTGTTAAAAGCTTACCAGCCTCATTTCGGATTTCATGATGAAAGGTAATTCTAGTAGATGGCATTTCTCGAATTTCGGTTCTAATTTCGAGCAGGTCATCATAAGTTGCTGGCGCAACATACTTCACTTCCAATTTTAGAACAGGTAAAATGATTCCCTGCTCCTCCATTTCTTTATAGCTTAAGTTTAAGGACCTCAGGGCCTCTACCCTACCTATCTCGAAATATTGTGGATAATTGCCATAGTAAACTACTCCCATTTGATCGGTTTCGGCATATCGAACTCGACTTGACATTAAGTTAACAAACATGATTTCTTATGTACTGATAATTAGCTGCATTCTACGGTGGAATGCGGGATACAGAGCGATTAACGCTGTCTTAATCTCCGACAAAAAAAGGTATTTAGCAATACCGATTTGATTTTTTTTATCACTTTTTTCTACACACTTTTGTCGAAGCAATAGAGGGATAGCCAATAGTCCTTTTTTCGAGATCGGCCGTCCATTTTAAACTAAACACAAAGTTAATTTTTAACAGACTATGGAGCTGACTGCAAAGACAGTTTGGGATAATTGTTTGTCTTACATCAAGGACAATATCTCCGCACAGAGTTACAAAACCTGGTTTTTGCCGATCAAGCCTTTAAAGCTCAAAGACAATGTTTTAAGCATACAGGTTCCCAGCAAGTTTTTTTACGAATGGCTGGAAGAGAACTATATCAAATTGCTTAAAAGTGCTATCACCCGAGAGCTTGGTGATGATGCGAAGCTGGTTTACAGCATCGTGATGGAAAATACTTATGGAAATACAAAACCATACACCGTAAAAATTCCATCCAGCAATCGAGGTTCTATCAAGAACCCTAAAGTGAATATGCCCATGGAATTAGGGGAAAATGGCGTTAAAAACCCATTTATAATTCCAGGATTGCGCAAAGTTCATGTGGAGTCTCAGTTAAATCCAAACTACACCTTCGACAATTTTGTTGAAGGCGACTGTAACCGCTTAGCCCGCTCGGCAGGATACGCGGTTGCCAAAAAGCCCGGGGGCACCTCCTTTAATCCATTACTTCTTTATGGCGGAAATGGTTTAGGAAAAACCCATTTGGCACATGCTATTGGAATTGAAATTAAGGATCGCTATCCAGAAAAAACCGTGCTATACGTTAGCGCCGAAAAGTTCCAACAACAGTTTATTGAATCGATTCGAACGAACAATAAGAATGACTTTTTGCATTTCTACCAAATGATCGATGTTCTGATCGTGGATGATGTACATTCTTTTGCCGGTAAGGAGAAAACACAAGATGCCTTCTTCGAGATTTTCAATCACCTACACCAAAATAGCAAGCAAGTAATTTTAACCTCCGATCGTGCACCAGTAGATTTACAGGGCATGGAGCAGCGTTTACTTTCTCGTTTTAAATGGGGATTAAGCGCAGACTTACAAGTTCCCGATTTAGAAACTCGCATCGCGATTCTTAATCAAAAGCTTTACAATGACGGGGTTGAAATGCCCGCCGATGTTATCGAATACCTCGCATATAGTATTAACTCCAATGTGCGTGAACTAGAAGGCGCATTGATTAGCCTATTGGCACAATCATCCTTAAACAAAAAGCGGATTACCGTGGAATTGGCTAAGCAGATGATTGATAAGTTTGTAAAGAATACCACTCGGGAAATTAGCATCGATTACATTCAAAAGGTAGTTTGCGACTACTTCGATATGCCTATCGAATTATTGAAGTCCAAAACCCGTAAGCGTGAAATTGTGCAAGCTCGTCAATTGGCGATGTATTTTTCTAAACAGCTCACCAAAAACTCCTTAGCTAGTATTGGTGCTCAATGCGGAAACAAAGACCATGCAACGGTTTTACATGCCTGCAGAACGGTTAACACTCTTTCCGAAACCGATAAGCGCTTCCGCACTTATGTAGATGACCTTCGAAAGAAATTGACTTTGAAATAAATGATTTTACAAACCCTGGCTTTATCGTCAGGGTTTTTTTTCGTCTGTATGTTCCTTATCATTATTTTTAGAGGGAATTTCCAATAATGAACTTGAAAGTATACTGGATAGTAGATGACGATCCGATTGCGA
>CATMQD010000074.1 GCA_950073045.1 uncultured Flavobacteriales bacterium
TTAACCGCCGATGGAGGTTTTTGCATATAGTTGCGCCAATCTTCATCCCATCTTACGCGATTTTGGCGACCGCGTTGAACACCGTTATGATCAAATTCTTGCCAAGTGATTTTGGCTTTTTGACAGCTCTTTTTAATCCTTTTGTCCCTAGCATAGGTGGCAGCCACGCCATGTTCTTTATGGGAGTAGATGGCTGCTAATGGAAATTCATCAATCAGGAAATCAATAACTTCATCAGCATTAGCCTCTAAAACGATGAGGTGATTACTGAATGCACCGAGTTCGCTTAGCATTCCCTGCAGGGCTTGCCTTTGCATTTTTAGATGACGAACCGAAGAATCAGGGTGTTCTTTGATTAGGGGCTCAAAGCAGAAAAGGGCGAGCAGTTTTTTACCATCAGCGAAAGCGGCCTGCAAAGCATCGTGATCTTGCCAGCGCAAATCGCGTTTAAGCCATAGCAGATTAAAGGGCGACATTTATACGTAAATAAGTCCCTCCTTGGGATCGCCATAAGTGCTAAAGTCGCCACATTGAAAGGACATAGCGCTCATTAGGGCCAAAAGTGCATCGAGGTGATGCCAGGTTATTACTTCACTGGGATTGTATTGAATCGGATCCTTAACGCATTTCTTAATCCGATTGGCACATTCCCTTAAAGCGTTCTTATTGGTTTTATAGCCTTGGGATTTTAAATCAAACCGATTGGCCATAAGCTTGGGATAGGTTTCACGTACGTCTATCGACTGACTTTTAATCCAGGCCGATAAATCCATGGCACGGGCCGCTAAGCCACCAAGAAACATGGGCGACATGGCTTTAGTTTCGCGGTCGGCTAAACGATAGTGATAATCGCTAAAACCTTCCATTTTTTGATAAACCCCTGGTAAACTTAAAGGGGCATCAATAAATACTAAGGCTGGTTTAAAGTGTGCGACAGCATTACGGATAAATTGATCAGCATCTACTTTTGGATCTACATCCATAAATAGAATTTGATTCTCTCGGAAAATGGCAATCACCGTATTTCCCGAAAGCTTACTTCCGTAATCGATTCCGAAAATTATTCCCATTTTAATTAAAAAGCTCTTTGACTACTGATTCGCGATGTTGAAACATCTTTTCCAAATTTCTTTGGACTAATATGGGATGAAAAATTTTACTCAATGGTTCCAGTGGAATACGGTAATGAAGATCATCGATAATTAAGGTTCCTCCATCTTTACTCTCAAAACGATGTTGGTGATGCCACACTTTAAAGGGACCCTCGAGCATATCATCCACAAAATAGTCGCCTTCCTTCACCGCCGAAATGTGGGAAGTCCAGCTAAGGGGAATACCCATTAATGGCGAAACTTTATAGCGCAATATCATTCCTGGATACATAGCACCTTCTGGAATGTCTTCAATCTTCATGTTCATGTCCGAAGGTGTAATCTTTAAAAGATTCTCAGGTCGAGAGAAAAAATCCCACACCTGATCCTTCGGAACATCAATCCACTGTTCTTTTTTCAAATGATACATCAGTAAGGGAACGCAAAAGAAGGCTGGCGGTTCAAGAGAATAGCGGATTTGTTGACCTGATTGGCCTTGATGCTGCCTAATGTCTTAATTCTTAGAAACAAAAAAACCGCCTCAAGCAATAAGAAGCGGTTTTAAAATTATAGTAAATGCTAGAATTTAGAATGAATCCCACATCTGTTCGTACTTAACTGCTTTAGGAGTAATACACATTACTGGAATCTCACTGTGGTAGATTACCGATTGCATTTCATTACCTAAGAAGTAATCGGTAAGGTCGCTTGGACCAGCTTCTTCGGTAATAATTACCAAATCACCTTCTGCCTCATAGGCATGATTAAGAATGTTTCTTACCACCCCGCGGCGTTTAGGATTTTCGATAATCTTATGCTCGCATTGTACGCCGTGATCGCGAATGAAAGTTTCTACTTGCTTTACGTGTCCACGTAAAATATTAAGCTGACTATCATCCTCTTTTACCGCTACAACAATCACTTTAGCATTAAAGATACGGGCATACTCTAAGGTAGGGCCAACCTTTTCTTTGCTGTGGCGATCCATTAAAAGTGGGAAGATGATATTATCGATCTTGTCGATAAGACGCTCACCTTTAATAGTGATTACCGGTGGCTTTACTAGCGAAGCAGTGCGGTAAGCATTAGAACCGATAAAGCGCTTGCGTAAGTTTTGAGGCTTACCGTTGGTTCCCATAATTACTAGGTTAGCATCAATAAGTGAGCTTACCCGGGCAATTTCTTCATAAACCACTCCTTCGGCCACCATGGTGTTGGTAACGATATTGTGATCCTTTTGGAAGTTCTCTGCAATTTCCTTCAATTTCTTACTTACCTCGGCATGCAAGGATTCTGTGTTCGAGGAAGATGAGAACATTTTAGAGAAGAAACCTCCTTCTTCAATAACGGAAAGCAATGTAATGCTCGCGTTTTCGGTAGCTTTGGCAAATATTGAGGCTTGGTTTAGTGCGGTTAGAGACTGCTCAGAGAATCCAATCGGCACCAGGATCTTGAATGATTCAGACATAACAGGAACGAATTAGTGGCTCAAAGTTAATCTAATAAGCTTATTGCGCAATTATGCCCGCATCTGAAATAATATTAAATCCCGATCAAAGTGTGTATCACCTTCATTTAAAGAATGGTGAAGTTCCCCAAAAGGTAATTACTGTAGGCGATCCCGATCGTATAGATTGGATTGCACCGCATTTTGATTTTATAGAATTCGACCGCTCATTTCGTGAGTTTCGTTCATTAAAAGGGCGAATTGGCAGCGCTGAAATCCTGGTGATATCTACTGGAATTGGCACTGATAATATCGACATAGTGCTCAATGAATTGCACTTGGCTTATGCTTGGGATTTAGAGCGTAGAGAACCATTTAAAGAGGAAAGGCCCGCCATTGAATTAATTCGCCTTGGTACTAGTGGAACATTAAGAGAGGATATTCCCTTAGATTCCATCCTACAATCGGAAGGGGCTCTAGGCTTCGACTACCTGATGTACTTTTATCAATGGCCCGAATTCCATACTGTGAAAGAATTAAAAGCTTTCCCGGATCCCTATCTAGCAATGGGCTCTGAGCAATTACGTAGCCGTTTTAAGGGCCAAGCAGATTTTCATGGTATCACGGTAACGGCCGATGGCTTTTACGGTCCGCAGGGTAGGAGTTTACCTTTGCCGGCACGGCAGCCGCAATGGTTAGAAATATTGGCTAATCAAGAAGTACAGGGCTATCCCGTAACTAATCTAGAAATGGAAACAGCCGGCATCTATGCATTAGGCCGGCTGTTAAATATGGAGTGTTTGTCTTTATCAGCCATCTTGGCTAATCGTCGCAAACAAGAATTTAGTAAAAACCCGGAGGCTATCCTTAAGGCAATGATTGCATCTGCCCTAGAGCGATTTAGCGCGCCACATTAACTGCGCGGGTTTCGCGAATTACGGTAATCTTAACCTGACCAGGATAGGTCATTTCATTTTGGATTTTCTGACTGATATCGAAGCTGATTTTCGCAGCATCGGCATCATTTACTTTTTCGCAATCTACAATTACACGTAGCTCACGACCGGCTTGTACCGCATAGGCCTGAGTAACGCCATTTTGAGAAAGAGCCAGTTGCTCCAGATCTTTAAGACGCTGCATATAGCTTTCCGCGATTTGACGACGGGCACCAGGGCGGGCACCAGAGATACCATCACAAACCTGGATGATAGGAGAGATGAGACTGGTCATTTCAATTTCATCATGGTGAGCCCCGATGGCATTACATACCTCAGGTTTTTCGCCATACTTCTCGGCCATTTTCATCCCTAAAATGGCGTGTGGTAATTCACTTTCTTCAGAAGGAACTTTACCGATATCATGTAGTAGTCCGGCCCGCTTGGCAATTTTAGGATTAAGTCCTAATTCCGAAGCCATAATACCACAAAGGTTGGCCACTTCACGGGAGTGTTGTAAAAGGTTTTGACCATAAGAAGAGCGGTACTTCATACGACCGACCATGCGCACTAGCTCCGGATGTAAACCGTGAATTCCTAAGTCGATGGTGGTACGTTTACCCACTTCGAAGATTTCCTCTTCAATCTGCTTGCGGGTTTTATTGCACACTTCTTCAATACGGGCTGGATGAATACGTCCGTCTGAAACTAATTTGTGTAGGGATAAACGAGCAATGTCGCGACGCACGGGGCCGAAGCCGCTTAAGATAATCGCTTCAGGAGTATCATCTACAATAATTTCAACGCCAGTGGCAGCTTCTAAGGCGCGGATATTACGTCCTTCGCGACCTATGATACGGCCTTTTACATCATCGTTTTCAATATTAAATACCGAAACTGAATTTTCAACCGCTTGCTCAGTTGCTACGCGTTGAATGGTTTGAATAACCACTTTTCGTGCCTCACGAGCGGCAGAAAGCTGGGCTTCCTCCATAGTAGTTTGGATAAAGGCAGCGGCATCGGTTTTAGCCTCTTCTTTTAAGGCTTCCAGCATTTGGTTTTTAGCCTCTTCAGGGCTAAGACCCGAAATTACTTCTAGTTGCTCCACTTGCTTGCGGTGCATTTTTTCTAGTTCCTTGCTGCGCGCATCATTGGCTTCTAGTTTTTTGCCCAACTCCTCACGTAGGCGCAAATTTTCCTTGTAATCCTTCTTGTTCTTTTCGGCGTGCTCGCGTGCTCTTTGTTCTTTCTCTTTTACGTTATTATAACGATCATTAAGCTTTTGCTCACGCTTATTAATTACCTTCTCATGTTCCGCTTTAAGCTCGAGAAATTTTTCTTTGGCTTGTAAGATTTTTTCTTTCTTAATACCCTCTGCTTCCTTTTGGGCTTCGGCCATTAAATGCTGGTGCTTTTTCTTAAGCACCACAGCATTAAAGAACATGGCTAGTCCAAATCCTACGGCAAGTGCGACTAAAGCCGCAATAATTGTTGTTGTTTCCATTTATCTAAATCAGTTCAAAAAAAAACCCGCACCCTTTTCGTGTTTCGTCTAAACTCCGTTTAGACAGGATCGGAGTCCACCAGATAATTTCGACCTTCCACTCTACGGAGGCATGGTCTAGAAAATCCGAGCTAAACTCCTATTGAATTAGTGTTGAGTTTAGCAAATACAGGAAAGGATGCGGGAAAAAATAGTTAAAGAACGTTGCCTCAATTCAATGCTTGCTGAATCTTCTCCGAAAGTTGGTCTAAATGTGAGGCTACTTCATCTCCATTGATCAAATTATTGCCTTGGATCTTTTCCAATCGCGAAGCTAACTGCAGTGCACACATGGCGAGCAGGTCTTGTTTATCGCGTACGGCGTAACCATCCTCATACTTACGTAAGATGGCTTCAATGCTTTTTGCGGCTTTACGGATGTTTTCCTCTTCATCACGACGGATGGTTAGAGGGTAAACCCGATCGGCCAGGGAGATTTTTATTTTCAGTAAATCTGACATTTTCAACTATTCAGGAAACTATTCATTCAACATCGCAATACAGCGATCTATTTCCCGCATAAGGGAACCCAGTTTTGCTTTTGCCGCCTTGGCTTCTTCCGGATCACCGGCCAAACCACGTGCTAGACGTAAACGCTCTAACTGAATTTCCAAATTGTGAACTTCTTCCGAACGCGAATGCACTTCAGACTGCAAGTCCGATAAATTAGCTTTCAACCGGGTGTTCTCTTTCTGTAACACTAAGTGATCGCTGATCAATCGATTGACCAAATCTTCTAAGTCTTTGATCTTGGCTTCTATTGCTTTCATGGATCGGAAAAACTCCAATGGCCAAAGTTAGGAAGCCCATTCGTTATTGCAAACTCCTTTTTAAGATCAGTGCGAAATCAATTTTGGACCGTATTTTTGAGCTATGATTCGAAGCTGGAAAAACTACCTCTTTCTATTACTATTCTTCTTAAACTTAAGCGGGCTAAGCGCTCAGGAAAAATATCCTCAGGATTATTTTGCCCCGCCTTTAGATATTACCCTCTACTCTTCGGGAACTTTTGGAGAGTTAAGAGGTAATCATTTTCATTCTGGCTTAGATATTAAGACCCAAGGAAGGGTCGGTTTACCGATTTTAGCCGCCGCGGAAGGCTCCATCGTGCGGATCAAAGTTTCACCCTATGGTTTTGGTCGAGCTTTATACCTGAAGCACCCCAATGGATATACGACGGTTTATGCCCACTTGCATGAGTTTGCCCCCGAAATTGAGGCTTATGTAGTTTCCGAAATGCGCCGTAAGCAAAGCAATGAAGTAGATCTTTTTCCTCCCGCTGCTAAGTTTTACTTTAAACAGGGTGAAGAAATTGCCAAAGGAGGCAATAGTGGCGGTAGTGGCGGCCCTCACCTACATTTTGAAATTCGCGATAGTCGGACGGAGAACATTATTAACCCCTTGTTATTTGGTTTGAAGGTGGAAGATCATCGCCCGCCAGAAATTGGTCCTATGCAGGTGTATTACTTTAAAGATGGCCAACCTGCAGGACAAAAGGAGTACAGCTTGCTAAATCGTGGAGAGGGTAAGTATGAATTAAGTGGAAACGGGATTATTGAGGCAGAGGAAGAGCTTTCCTTCGGTTTGTATGCCATTGATAAGCAGGACAAAACTTCCAACCGCAATGGTATTTATGAGCTTAAATTATTTGTGGGCGATAATCTGGAGCATCATTTTAAAATGGAAACTTTCGCTTTTGCCAAAACCCGATACATCAATGCCCATATTGATTATGGTTTAAAAGAATGTTGCAGTCGTTCCTCCCATCGTTTATATCTAGAACCAGGAAATAAATTGAGCACCTATCCCGCTCGAGCAGCAGCGGGTCATATTAAATTTGATCGCGATACTATTGTGCCCATTCGGATTGAAGCTAGCGATGTAGCCGGAAATAGCAGTGTTTTAAGCTTTGATTTGCATTATCAGAAAAGCTCTTCTCTTGAAGCTACAGCCGACCTAGCTAGCGAAGCTAATTCGGATATTAACTTGGTTGAGGTACATTATAATTTACCAGAGGTATTAAATGGTGAGGATTATGAGCTTGGCTTTAAGGCCGGGAGCTTTTATCGAGATTACAAAATTGAGATTCGAAAGGAGCACATTAATGGAACCTATAGCCCACTTTTCAACTTTGGAGATCGTTCTATTCCTGTGCAACGCTATTTTGATATCAAGTTGCGGCTAAACCATCTGCCGAAAGGCGTAAGCCCCAGCAAATTATTTATTGCCAGCTACCGCGATGGTGTGTACGATGATTACGAAGGAGGTTATTATCAAAATGGATGGATAAGTACCCGAACCCGGCAATTGGGTCAGTTTGCTATAGCTGCTGATACCCTTGCTCCATCTATTACCGCGAGCGGATTCAGTAATGGATCTACCATTAAAAAAGGAACTACGGTAGTAGTAAGGGTTAAGGATGATATTAGCGGAGTAGAAAAATACAATGCTTGGGTAGATGAGGTGTGGGTACCTATTTACTACGATGCCAAAACCGATCGCCTCCTTTTGAAAACCGAGTATTGGCCCGAAGCAAAAGATTCTAAACAAGTGTTAAAGTTGCGGGTTGAAGACGATAGAAATAACCAAAGCGAAGAAATATGGGAACTCTTTGTTTCATAGATGCTATTTTCGCAAAATGGACGTTTCGCTTATGATGCGCAACTTATTAATAGTCACTTTTATATTCTGCCTGGGTTTTAGCGCCAAGGCTCAGGAAGGCGATAGCACTTCGGAGTCTGCAATTAATCCCGTGCAAATAAGTGGTTTGGTGCTTAGTGGAGATAGTATTCCCAGGCCCATACCCTTTACGCATGTTTACATTGCCGATAGCGATCGAGGAACCATGACCGACAAGGATGGCTTTTTCTCACTGGCCGTTAAAGCAGGAGATACCCTCCGCTTTTCTTGCTTAGGGTTTAGAAAGGAAGATTTAAGTATTCCCGATACCTTATCGAAGAAAGGTTATTTGGCTCGAATTGTAATGGAACGTGATACCACCTTATTAGAGGAAGTGACACTTTATCCATGGCCGCGGCCAGATCAGTTTAAAGAAGCCTTTTTGGCCACCAATGTGCCAACCACTAAAAACGATATTGCTATGCGTAATTTGGCCATTCAGGCTTTACAAGATCGCGCTGCTGCAATGAACCTCGACCCAGATGAAGCCAAGGATTTGGCCATCATGATGCAGAATCAAAGCATTTATGATTATGGCCGCTACCAAGGTTATGGCAATGGCGGAACCGCTATTTTAGGTGCCCTTACCAATCCCTTCGCTTGGCAACGTCTCTTTCAATCATTTAAGAAAAATTAAGCTTCAATGCGCTTAGTGCTATTGGCCCTGTGCCTGCTCTCCTTCAGTTTTATTGCTCAGGCACAAACCCAAATTTTTGGTACCATTACCGATGAAAATGGAAAACCAATCGATGGAGCCGAAGTTCGACTAGGAGAATATTCCATTCTCACCAAATCTGATGGTACTTATAAACTCGATGTTGCCCCAGGAAAACAGCTTTTAGTGGCCTTTCTAAATTATGGCTACTTACCGGATACGCTTTATATCAATCTGGAAAAGAATCAGAAAAAGCAATTGGATCGCCGCTTGGTTTTAATGAGTAATATCTTGGATGATGTAGATATTGTGGATCGCAAGGGCCGTTTCGACAATCAAGTGGAAGTGGGTTTGAAATCAATAGAGGCATTTGTAGGACCAAATTCTGGAGTAGAAGGTATTATTAAAACCCTTCCCGGGGTAAGTTCTTACAGCGAACTTTCTTCTCAATATTCGGTACGTGGGGGTAACTTCGATGAAAACCTAGTCTATGTAAATGGCATAGAAGTTTACCGTCCTTTCTTAGTGCGAAATGGCCAGCAGGAGGGGATGAGCTTCGTGAACTCGAATATGGTTTCTAATGTGAAATTCTCTGCGGGTGGTTTCGAAGCGCGCTATGGCGATAAAATGGCCTCGGTTCTGGATATCACTTATCGGAAGCCTACCGAGTTTGGAATTGGTTTAGAAGCCAGTATGCTAGGCGGAAATCTGGTGCTGGAAGATCGATTTGCAAAAGATCGAATGACGGCCTTAATTGGCGCTCGTTATCGTACCAATCAATTGCTTTTGGGTTCTTTGGATACGGAGGCCGACTTTCAACCACAGTTTACCGATATTCAGGCTTACTTAACTTATGATGCTACCGATGAGTGGGAAATAAATTTTTTAGGAAACTATTCGCGCAACCTCTATCAAGTGATTCCCGAGAGTAGGACCACCGATTTTGGTACCATTCAAGAAAGCCTGCGTTTAAATGTATTTTTTGATGGTCGCGAGGATTACGATTTTACCACGCGCTTTGCTGCGGTGGGAGCCAAATACCGTCCTAATAAAAACTTGCAGCTAAACTTCCAATCTTCCGTTTTTCAAACTACCGAGCAGGAGTATTTTGATGTATTAGGGGCCTATCGCCTAGGGGAGCTAAATACCAATTTAGGAAGCGATCAGTTTGGTGAAATTAGCTTTACCAGAAGTATTGGTGGTTTTCAAAATTACGCCCGAAATTACTTAGATGCCATTGTTGCTAATGTTAGTCATAATGGTATTTACGATAAAGATGAAGTAACCTGGCGTTGGGGAGTAAAACTTCAAATGGAAGATATTCTCGATCGCTATAAAGAGTGGGAGCGCATAGACTCGGCAGGCTTTAATGTTCCAAATGGAAGCGGCTTTAATTACGATTCGTTAATAGTAACTACCGTTGATGCCCAAGGAAATCCCGTAGCAGGAGATGTGTACACCTCGGTTTTAGAGGAAGATGAACTGCAATTATTCGAAAGCTTCGCCAGTAAAGTAAGTCTTAATAGCTTTAGAATTACCGCTTACGCTGAAAGGAGTAAGCTAGTTTCGTTAGATTCTGCTGGCGATCTGTTTTACAATGTGGGCCTCAGAACACATTACTGGACCTTCAATAATCAAAATGTTATTAGTCCCAGGGCAAGTGTGAGTTATCGCCCAAGTTGGGAGTCGGATATGGTATTCCGTTTAGCCGCAGGCTTATATTATCAACCGCCTTTTTACCGCGAAATGCGAAACCTAGAGGGTGGCGTTAATGAGGATATTCGAGCCCAGAGATCTATCCATTTGGTTTTGGGTAATGACTATAATCTCAAAATTTGGAATCGTCCCTTTAAAATGGTGACGGAGGTTTACTATAAAGATTTCGCGCAGCTTATTCCTTACGATATGGATAATGTGCGGATTCGTTACCGAGCCGAGAATAATGCTCGTGGTTTTGCCACTGGTATCGATTATCGCATTAATGGGGAGTTTGTGCCGGGTATTGATTCATGGGCTTCCCTATCGGTGATGACCATTCGCGAAGATATAGAAGGCGATGGGGCAGGCTATTTACCGCGTCCAACCGATCAAAGACTGAACTTTAAAATCTTTTTCCAAGATTATTTACCTAATGATCCTAGCTTTCGGGTGAGCCTAACTTTGGCCTATGGAACGGGTTTGCCATTTGGTCCGCCCCAAGCTACCGCCGCCGAAAGAGTATTCCGTTTACCCGATTATCGCAGGGTGGATATTGGCTTTTCCAAGGTGTTAAAAAGAGAAGGCAAGACCTATAAAAGCAAATTCTTAAATCAGTTTAGAAGTTTATGGGTTGGTGTAGAAGTGTTTAACCTTTTGGATATTACCAATACCATTAGTTATCTGTGGGTTAAAGATATTAGCACCGCCCGGGAATATGCGGTACCCAATTATTTAACTCCTCGCTTGTTAAACGTGAAATTAGTTGCTAAGATCTAATGCCGGCCCTTTGGCGAATTAGCTCTATTTTTGCGGCCCAAAATCGAAATTAATGCTCAGTAAATATTTACGTCTCGGCTTAACCGCGGTATTTTTTGGTCTATCGGTATGGCAGTTTATCGAAGTAGAAATCGGCAATGGTATTATGTTTCTGCTCCTTTCAGGTTTAGTGATATTCACCTATTTCCGTCATGAGAGAATTTTACAAGCTTTCTGGTTTCTTCGTAAAAACGATATGGCCAAAGCCCAAAAAGCCCTCGACCATATTAAAAAGCCTGAAGAAAGTTTAATTAAAGGTCAGCTCGCCTATTACTACATGCTCCAAGGGATGATTCAGTCTCAAAACGGAATTGGTAAAGCCGAAACCTTTTTAAGAAAAGCCCTTAAAACTGGTCTTCGCCAAAAGCATGACCAAGCAATGGTGAAATTACAATTAGCAGGTGTTGCTTTAGCAAAACGTCGCAAACGTGAGGCTCAGGTATTACTTACCGAGGTTAAGAAATTAGACACTCGCGGTATGCTTAGCGATCAAGTTAAAATGCTAAAGCAGCAAATGAAGCGCATCTAAAGCAAGAATTTGGCAGCCAAAAAGCAGTCTAGAAAACATAGCAAGCGAAGCAACAAGCGTAATAAGAAGAAAGGGACAAGCCTCCTAAAACGTATTTGGAAGTTTGTTTTCCGTTTGGGCTTGCTTGGTCTTTTAGCACTCTGCGCTTTTATCGGCTCAGTTTATCTAGGCTTCTGGGGACCATTACCGGATAGCGGAGAATTAAAATCTATCCAGCAATCCCAAGCTAGTTTAGTTTATTCTAGCGATAAGCAGTTAATCGGCTCATTTTATACGGTTAACCGCGATCCTGTTAAGTACACCGATTTACCTGAGCATTTATTAAATGCCCTAGTGGCCACGGAGGACCAACGGTTCTACGATCATTCGGGTATCGACCTGCGCAGTTTAGTGCGGGTGGCGGTAAAAAGTATTTTATTACAAGATGCAAGTGCTGGCGGTGGAAGCACTCTTACTCAGCAATTAGTAAAAAACCTTTACGGCCGACCCGATTTCGGCTTGTTAAGCATGCCCGTAAATAAAACTCGGGAAATGATTCTTGCCTGGAGGCTAGAGGCTATTTATTCTAAAAAGGAGATTTTAGCTCTATACCTAAATACCGTAAGTTTTTCGGAGAACACATACGGCATTTCAGCGGGCAGTCAGCGTTTTTTTAATTGTGCACCAGCTAAACTTAAAATTGAGGAAGCGGCAGTTTTAGTAGGCCTCTTAAAGGCAAATACCTATTACAATCCTCGCTTAAATCCCGAGCATTCTACCGAGCGCCGAAATTTGGTTTTATCCTTAATGGAGTCGGGTGGCTATTTGAGTTTAAGTGCAAGAGATTCTTTGCAGAAACTTCCTCTAAAACTCGATTATAGCAATCTAGAATTAGAAGGCCCTGCGCCCTATTATTTGGCCCAGCTAGAGAAGGAGCTAAAGCTGGCTTTAGATGGAAAGTTAAAGGCTAATGGTGAAAATTGGGATGCAAAAAAGGATGGCTTACGAATTTATAGTACCCTCGATGCTGGTCAGCAAGAAGCCCTTTCAAAAGCATTTAAGAATCATTTAGCCCAATGGCAAAAAAAGTTTGATGCCCACTGGTCTCGACAAGAGCCTTGGCATTCTCAAGCCTCCTTTTTTGATCGTAAGCTCCATCAAACTCGCTATTATAAAATGCTAGCGGCAAAGGGATTGTCGGAAGCAGAAATTTATCAGCAGCTAAAGGAAGAGAAAAACATGGAATTGTTTCACCCGGCTGGAAATGTGGAGGGGAAATTTTCCAGTCTCGATTCCCTAGCGCATTACTTAAAGCTACTTCGAGGTGCTAGTATTTTAATGGATCCAAATAGCGGGGCTATTAAATCGTGGCTTGGTGGACCAGATTTCCGTTATTTACCCTTCGATGCCGCTCAAGCTCCGCATACTATGGCCTCTACTGTAAAGCCTTTTATCCTGGCTGCCGCTTTGGAAGAAGGAGCGGACCCCTGTGATTATGTATCCGCCGAAAGGCGACAATACCCCGAACATAAAGATTGGAGCCCTCGTAATTACGATGGGAAGTATGAAGGCTTTTACAGTATGCAGGGCACTTTAAAGAAGTCGATAAACACCGCCACTATTGCCTGGTATTTTAAAACTGGCGGAGCTAAGATAAAGGCCTTGGCCGAGGGATTAGGCATGGCAGAGAATTGGGTGGATGGACCTTCAGCCGCCTTGGGTACTTCATCGCTCAGTCCGATGCAATTAGCCGTGGCCTACAGTAGTTTTGCAAATGGCGGAATGTCGGTAGAGCCTTATTTTATAGAGCGAATTGAGGCTGCCG
>CATMQD010000075.1 GCA_950073045.1 uncultured Flavobacteriales bacterium
GGCTTTTTGGTCGTAAACCTCTAATTGTTAGCGGCCATAGGATCATGAAATAATCCTGCACCCCTAAAGTCGATTGCGTATAAAAAAGAAATGCTGCAAAGCAGAAAGGGCTTTTTGGTCGTAAACCTCTAATTGTTAGCGGCCATAGGATCATGAAATAATCCTGCACCCCTAAAGTCGATTGCCTATATAAAAAGAAATGCTGCAAAGCAGAAAGGGCTTTTTGGTCGTAAACCTCTAATTGTGAGCGGCCATAGGATCATGGGAAAAGCGGATTCCATTTAAATGATTTACCTTCAAAGAATAATCATTAATGCTTTAAACTAGCAATAAACCAAGCCTTTACCGTTAAAGCATAAATCCATATTCGCTATGACCAAACAATTTGCCCTCCTCCTCGCAATTCCCTTTCTATTTGGAAAAAGTTCTGATCGCCCCAATTTTGAACACTATGAAAAATTCGGTCCTAGAACCTATGTTGCCCACTACGAAGTGAGTAACGGAGAATACCGAAAGTTCTTAAAGGGGCTGAATGAAGAAGAATTGGCGGAATTTAGAATTGACTCTAGCGCTTGGATACGATCGATAGAATTTGCCTACCACGACCCCATGGTTGAAAATTACCATAGTCACTCTGCCTATAAAAAATACCCCGTGGTAAATATCAGCCAACAGGCTGCCGAAGCCTATTGCCAATGGCTAAGTGACCAATACAATAGTCAGGAAAAACGAGATTTCCAGAAAGTACAATTTCGCTTACCCAGTAATGAAGAGTGGATGTCCTTTGCTAGTCCACTACCCAATAACCGACTACCATGGTATGGCAACTTGCCCTACACTCCCGAAAAAGATGGCAAGACCAGTGATATCCTTTGCAATATCAAACTCTACGACTATCGTAGTGGCAAGCACAACTATATTGCCGACGGAGGATTCTATCCGGTTAAGTAGGCTCCTACCCCGCTAATCATAGTGGTCTTTTTGATATCATAGGCAATGTAGCCGAAATGACTTCCGACTCCCTTATAAAAGGTGGCAGTTGGGATAATACCATCGAAGAATCCTTTATCGACTTAGAGCAAAACTTCTCCCTACCCGACCCTAGGGTTGGCTTTAGAGTAGTAATGGAGGTGCTGGAACCGTAAATAGTTATATACTATCAAAATACAATCAAGAAGTAAAAAGATTTGAAAAGACAATTTAAATCTAAGGTCTGCAGCTCCTTTGAAATTGTACCTTTAAACAAATCTTTAATCCTACTCTTTGAAACCTTTCGGAAAGATGGTCATGGGCATTGGCCTCAGCCCCAGTTTAATTGCAAATGTTAAAGAAGCCTCACGTCTCTGTGAGCTTTTAGGTGAGGAAATCACCTTTGTACACGTTTCAGATGGAAAATCTGATCTCCGCCAGGCCATTGAAAAGCAGGTTGAAGAAGTTGGTACTCTTGCTGTGAAACATCAATTTCTTTGGAAAGAAGGAGATGTTGCTTCGCTTATCCTGGAGGTTTGTGAGGATTTAAATGCAGATCTACTTTTAGTAGGAGCCTTGCCACGCGAAGGACTACTGCGCTATTATATGGGATCAATAGCGCGGCAATTGGTACGAAAATCAAATTGTAGTATTTTACTGCTTACGCAACCCCTACTCTATCCAAAATCATATCGGCATATAGTGGTTAATGGAGTGGATCATCCTAAAACGGATTATACCATCCACAAAACTTTAGATGTCGCGGCAGCTTTAGAGGCTTCACAATTAAACATTGTGGAAGAAATTCCACCTAATAAAAATACCCGTCGGGCGGCAGATGATGACGAAGCAGCCCGCTGCAGTCGCTGGCGCCATATTATCGAAAAACGCGAACAACACCGAATTAAACTCTCTTTAAAGGGAACTGAGATTCCAAACTTGCATATCGAAACCAAAATCATTTTTGGGAAACCAGGTTATAGTATTGGGCATTTTACTCAAACCAGCGGGGCCGAATTATTAGTTCTAAATTCGCCTGATACCAAGCTAGGCTTCATAGATCGAGTATTCACTCACGATCTAGAGTACATTTTATCGGAATTACCGAGCGATCTATTAATTGTACATAGTAGCGCCCAGTCTTCACCAGGTAAATGATAAGTAAGCCTCAGCAAATAGCGCAAAACCTTCAATCAGGCTTGGTGGTTTCATTAGTGGCCTTGCCCTTGAGTTTTGGTTTGGCCTTAGCTAGTGGCGTTCCCCCAATGGCTGGAATAATCGCTACTGTGGCTGGCGCAATATTTTTCTTTCTCTTTGGCAGCTCGCGCTTAATTATTGCTGGTCCGGGAAACGGACTAGTAGTTCTAAGTCTTTATGCCGTAGGAGTTCTTGGTCAAGGAGATGCTTTTTTGGGTTATCAATTATTATTAGGAGCGATTTTCACCTCGGGAGTTTTTATCCTTCTTATGGGCCTTTTCCGATTTGGTGTGCTATCTGAACTTTTCCCTGCCGCCGCCATTAGGGGAATGTTGGCCGCTATTGGTTTAATTATCTTAAGTCGGCAGTTGCATATCCTGTTAGGGGTAAACCCCGAGTCTTCTGGGGCTTTTCAGCTATTAGCAGAAATTCCTCATACTGTGCATTTAATCCGCATCGGCGAAAGCCCAGTTGCTGCCTACGCCCTAGGCATTGTTAGTCTCATCCTACTTTTTATTCTTCCCAATATCAAACTCTGGATTTTTCAAAAAATCCCTGCCCCCATATGGGTACTGGCCCTAGGTATTGCCTACACTTACCTAGCCCCACACTTTGGCAATTGGCCCCAATTGGCCGATGAAAAACTAATTAACCTACCCGCAAATATCCAAGATGCTTTTGTATGGCCTTCCTTTGGCGCTTGGACTAATGGCAGCTTTTGGACCATTAGCTTGTCTTTGGCCTTTATAGCTGCGGTAGAATCGCTTCTTAGCGTAAAGGCAATCGACAAACTTGATCCAGAGCAAAGACGATCTAATGCCAATAAGGATTTAAGAGCATTAGGCTTAGCAACAATGGCCTCCAGTATGGTGGGTGGATTAAACGTGGTTGCCGTAATTGCCCGATCTTCCGTAAACCTGAATAATGGCGCTAGCAATGCCTATAGCAATCTTTTCCATGGCCTTTTCCTCGCACTTTTCTTAGCCCTTTTTAGCACGCAATTAGAACATATCCCCCTTGCGGTATTGGCAGCCATATTAGTGCATACTGGCTATAAACTTACCGCACCATCGCAGTTTCGTGCCATGAAAGAATTAGGTCGAGATGAACTCATCCTCTTCATCCTCACCTATTTAATTACCCTGCTCAGCAATTTAATTATTGGCATTCTCAGTGGCATGCTCATTACTTTAGTATACCAGCTCATCACCCTTGGAAAAGGAACCTATTTCTTTCGCACTTTATTCCGCCCCAATGTACTGCTCTTCGAAGAGCAAAGTCATAAATACCACTTGAGCGTAAAGTCGATGTCGAACTTTTTAAACTACATCCGATTAAAAACGCAAATAGATACCGTAGAACCCGAGGCAGAATTAATCCTGGATTTTAGCCTAGCCCATTATGTAGATCATTCGGTTTTAGAGCATGTACAGCAATATCGCAATCGCTTTGAAACGGCTGGTGGTTCTTTGGAAATTATTGGCTTGGACGATTTATACCCTTCTTCTAGTCATCCCTTAAGTAATCGAAAACCGCGCGGTGAAAAACGTGATCAAAAAGGGAAATTAAGTAAGCGACAAAAGCTTTTACGCCTTTATGCGGCGGAGCACAATTATCGCTTTTCGCATTATGAAGTGGTGGAATACGCCGAATTTAAAGCCTTCGAATATTTCAAAAGTAAATTCATTCATCTCTTACGGAATAGACTGGAACCGCCTGATAAGTCTTGGTTATGGACAGATATACACTTTGAGGACAATGACTTCTATGGCAATGCCTTAAGACATGCTAGTATGCTTTACGTTCCGCTACCCAAGAAAACGGCTCCTTTTGTTTTAGATCAAGAACGTTTATTAGACCGAGTGGCGCATTTAGCTGGTTTTAAGGATATCAATTTCGAATTGCATCCCGATTTCTCGCAACGCTTTAAGCTAAAAGGTGAGCAGGTAAAAGAAATCCGGAGCTTCTTTAATGGTGGCTTGATTAGCTTTCTAGAGGGCCAAAAACAATATCATATTGAATGTAATGGTGATGCCTTGCTAATCTTCTCTAAAGAAAGGGTGGCAACTGTGAGCGAGATAAAGCAAATGGTTAATTTTGCCGAGCAATTGACGGAAGTACTGAAAAAATGAGCGTATTACGATTAAAACTGCCTACCGATCCACGTTGGGCAAATATCGCCGAAAAAAACATTGAAGAGATTTTAACCGATCATGCTTTTTGTGAGCAAAAAGCGGCATCAACGGCGATTTCACTTTTGGTAACCTACCCCGAGCATTCAGAATTAGTAGATGCCATGGCCGCTTTGGCCCGCGAAGAAATGAGTCACTTTGAAATGGTGCATAAGCGCATTCTACAACGGGGACTAAAATTGGGGCGTGAGCGCAAAGATGAATATGTAGCCCGAATCAATAAATTTTTTCCAAAAACCGGCGATCGCAATCTCCGTTTGGTACATCGTTTATTAATTGCAGCTCTTATTGAAGCACGTAGTTGCGAACGTTTTAAAGTACTTTCCGACAATATTGAAGACCAAGAACTGGCAGATTTTTATCGGAAATTAATGGTAAGTGAAGCGAATCATTACACCATGTTCCTCAAATTTGCCCGCGATTTTGGAGATCGCGAGGAAGTAGACCAAATGTGGGATAAACTCCTCAGCTTTGAAGCTGAAGTAATGAAAGACTTTGGCACCAAGGAACATATTCACGGATAATATCATCGGCGAAAGCCAAATAAACCCTCTCAATGAAAAAGCTAGTTTTAGATCAGGTACATCAAGACCTGGGTGGTAAAATGGTTGATTTTGCCGGATTTAATATGCCGGTGCAATACGAAGGTCTAAAAGCCGAACATATACACGTACGCGAAAAAGTTGGCGTATTTGATGTTAGTCACATGGGCGAGTTCTTCGTAAGCGGTGAAGGATCACTAGAGTTTTTACAGAAAACAACTTCTAATGATGTTTCCAAATTAAGCCCGGGGAAAATCCAGTACAGCTGTTTACCCAATAATGATGGTGGTATTGTAGATGACCTTTTGGTGTATTGCCTAGGGGAAGAAGAGTACCTGCTTGTAGTAAACGCCTCAAACATCGAAAAGGATTATAAGTGGCTAGATTCTCATCGCCCTGAAGGAGTTAAGCTAGACGACCAAAGTGCGGACTGGTCATTATTTGCGGTGCAAGGACCAAAAGCCTCCGAAGCGCTACAATCTACAACCGAAACAGATTTAGCGGCCATGAAGTACTATACCTTCGAAATGGGTGAAATTGGTGGTGCCGAAGCCATTATCTCTGCCACTGGATATACCGGAGCAGGCGGTTTTGAAATTTATGTGAAGAATGAAAATGCCCAGAAAGTATGGGAAGCGATTTTCGCCGCTGGAGCAGATTTCGATATCAAGCCAATCGGTTTAGGAGCACGCGATACCCTGCGCATGGAAATGGGATTTTGTCTTTACGGAAATGATATCGACGATAGCACTTCCCCTCTAGAAGCAGGCTTAGGTTGGATCACCAAATTCAGCAAAGACTTTATTAATTCTGACGCCTTACAAACGCAAAAAGAATTGGGAGTGAATCGTCGTTTAACTGGCTTTGTGATGGAAGATCGTGGTATCCCTCGCAAGGATTATCGCATTTTAAATGCTGATGGTGAAGAGATTGGCGTAGTAACTTCTGGAACTCAATCACCAAGCTTAAATAAAGCGATTGGACTAGGATATTTAAACAAACCTTACAATGCACCCGATACCGAGATTTTTATTGAAGTGCGAAACAAGCAATTAAAGGCGAAGGTTAGCAAGCCACCATTTTTGGCCAAATAGACTTTTCAATTAAAAAAACAAAAGGGTTCCCAGCATTGCTAGGAACCCTTTTTTTGCGAAACCCCCACTGGTTTCTATTGTAAAACAATGTTTACTCTACGATAAAGAAAATCAGGCTTTGTACTTTCTTGGATATCGGTTTCGGTTCTAATTACAATTTTATGTTCCTCAATTCCGTGTTCTATCATAAAGCTTTTTACAGCCTTTGCGCGGCGTATTTTTAATTGATCATTGAAAGCAACGGAGCCAGTACTATCAGCGGAAGCCACTAAAATATACTGCTGTGCAATCCTATTACTAGGGTCTTCTAACCACTGAAATAGCCGTTGGGCCTCCAAGGTTTGAATCTGATCACTATTAAAATCAAAAAATACGAGCATAAGCTTTCCACATCCGATGTTTAGCTTTTCACAAACATCATTTTTGATAATGGAGGCAAAGTAGCCCTACTTAAAGTGGAATAGAAATTATTGTTATGAGCAGGGTTCAGACTGTTCTAAAACCAGAAAAATTTGTTCTTAAGCCAAAAACAATTATTCAATCGAAAACTTTCGGAGCAGCTCCTCACGATAAGACTGCCCGATGGGAATTTCATGCCCGGCAATGATTAGATAACGTGTATTTACGCCATTAAGATGATCGAGGTTTACTAAATAAGAGCGGTGAACCCGGTAAAACTGCTTAGGTAATCCAGATTCAAAATCACTCATACTTTTTCGAATCAGATGCTTCTGATTGTCCTTTAAATGCAGCTCCAAATAAACGTGGTCACTTTTAACGAATAACAGATCATCATACTTCACCTTATGGTAAAAGCTCCTATCCTTCACAAAAAAGGAGTCTGACTCTGTTGATTCTTTGGTACTAGTTTCTGGCTCTTCTTCCAAAGCCATTTCAATGGCGGCATATAAATCCTTCTTGCCGAAAGGCTTTACCAAATAAGCTGCTGGCTTAACCGCCTTAGCCCTTTGTAAAGTGCCTGATTCGGCATTGGAGGTTAAGAAGATAAAGGGAAAATCGAACTCCTCGCGGTAAACTCGAGCTAAGTCAATTCCATCCTTCTTACCAGCTAATTGGATATCTAAAATGGCCAAATCAGGTTGCTCTACTTTGGCTTGTTGCAAAGCTTCAGAATAGTTAATCACTGGGTCTAAAGCTATGTAGCCCAAATCTTCCAAGGTATCATAAATGCTATCCGCAATTACGATCTCATCTTCTACTATTTGAATTTTCTTCCCCACTAGGCAATCTCCTTCCTTTGTTTAGTATCCTTAAAATAGAGTCTAAAGGCAGCTCCTTCCTGATACTCATATTCTACCTTTCCGTATAACTGGCGACTCAAACGTTTTATCAGGCGTAAGCCTAAACTTCGACTTTTATCCCAGTCAATTTCGGTTCCTAAACCCGGTCCAGAATCTTTAAAGAATAAACAGTATTCTGAGTTTGAAACTTCTAATTTAAGACTTAGCTTAAGTTTGCCATTAGGGCTTTTACCGTATTTATACGCATTGGTAACCAACTCATTAAGTATAAGGCCTAAAGGCACGGCGGTATCAATATCCATCATTATTTTGCCTTTCGGCAGATGGCACTCAAAGTCCGCAATTTCACCTTGGAGCTCACCATTTTGCTCGATCAGCTTCTCAATGAAATCTTTGATATCAATTACACTCAAATCTTCATTCTGATACAGCTTTTGGTGAATGAGAGCCATGGCCTTTACCCTAGACTGACCGTCTTCTACGGCTAAAAGTGCTTGAGGGTCTGAGATTGAGGACGATTGTAAATCAAGGAGACTGCTAATAACTTGCAGGTTATTCTTAACCCGGTGATGAATTTCTTTGAGAAGCATTTCCCGCTCTTCAAATTGGCGACTGATTACGGCATTGGTAGATTTTAAATCCAAAATTGCCTTCTGCCTCTGACGATAAAGACGGTAGGAGTTTAATCCAAATAGAATAATGATTATAGCCGCACCAGATAGGATATAAATAATATTCTGCTGACTTTGTAAAAGGGCTTCCTTCTGTTTTAGGTTTTCGGCATTCAGCTCGTTTTCACGACTTAGGAAATCAATCTCAGCATCCTTTTTACCAGTTTCGTATTTGGTTTGCATTTCTGTGATCGTGGCCTGCTGCTCAACCTGATAAAGAGAGTCGCTTAAGTCGATATAAGCCTTGGCATGCACCATTGCCGAATCGTTTAAACCTAAGGCATTAAAGGATTTATACAGCACTTCATGTGCTTTTCGCATTTGGCCCAAAAAGCTTAATTCTTTAGCTAATTGATAGGATTGTCGGGCATAGTTGATCGCCTTATTTAGATTCTTGGATCCGATGCTATCCCTCTCGGCCCCCATCACCAAATTAACCACTCCCAAATTGGTGTAAATAAAAACCTTGCTGCGCTTAGCTCCGTCTTCTGGATAAAGGGCTAAGGAGTATAAAAACTCGGCTTCTGCATCATTTAACTTATTCTGTTTTAAATAAATGAGGCCGGTATAAGTATGGTACAGTGCGATAAATGCCTCCTGCCCCAACGCCTTATAATAGTCGAGGGCCATATCGTAATACACTTTGGCAGAATCGTAAGATCCCATTTCATAAAGCAAGCCACCAATCATGTAAATCCGCATGGCTGCGCGGCTACTATCCCCACCTTCTTGAAAATAGCGCTGCGATAATTGTTGGTGCTCTAAAGCTTTTGCAAACTGACCGAGCTCTTGGAAACTAAGGGCAATATTGCCATGAGATTCGGCAATAGAAATTGCTCCTAATTGCAGCGAATCTTTTAGCTTCATCGCTTTAAAGCCATAATCATTGGCCATTTGAAACCGACCTCGGTACTGATAGATTAGGCCCAAACGAGTATAGATGTCTGCTAAAAGTTCTAGTTTCCCGAGCTTTATTGCCAAGGTTTCTGCTTTTAGGCCATAAATGATCGACGAGTCATTAACTTCAGCAAGAGAAAAGTGACGCTGTAGCTGAAAGAGCTGTTCTAAATACGCCTCGGTGCCAGGCTTTTCTGATGCTAATAAAATTCGAAGGGAATCTATCTGAGCATTTTGGGCTTTCAGGTTTAAGGAAAACAGCAGAGCTAGAATTGCAAAAAGTTGGGGCCTAGAAATTTGCATGCCTACAAAAATAGCTCAAAAAAGAGCTTCTTAATTGGCTTGCATTATTGGAGCAATAATGAAGTTAATTACATCTTCACTGCTCGAAAGCGGATTACCTCGCCTATTCCCTGATGACCAGGGCCTTCATCTAGCTCATAGCGCTTTACCTCGGCTTGTCGAATTTGTAAATCTTTAAAATCCTCTTGCAAGAGTTCCGGGGTGTAAAGCATTTCCAAAGATTTGGGACCGCCAGATTGAAACTCAAGCTGGCCGGGAGCAAAAGCCTCTAGCCATAATTCTCCTACGGGTTTTAACATTTGAGCCATATTCTGGTGGATGGCCGCCCTTATGGCTGGTGGAAAGTGAGCATAAATTAAGGCGATGGCATCAAATTTTTGATTACTGCTAAAGCTACTGGCATCGGCAATTTGATAATCAATTTCTACTCCTTCTTGCTCGGCTAAAGCCAAGGCCTTTTCACGAGCTCGTTCTGATTGATCTAAGGCATAGACCTCCCAGCCTAACTTCGCTGCATATACCGCATTTCTACCCTCGCCTTCTGCTACAAACAAAAGTCGTCCCGGAGGACGACTTTCGAGCATGAGTTCCAGAAAACGATTCGGCTTTAAGCCATAATGATAATCGTCTTGCTGGTATTTTTCATTCCAAAATTGGGGATTCATCTATTTCAGTGTTGATGGACAAACATAGTCCGTAACAATGAAACCCGCGTTTTTGATCGCATGGAAGCCACCTTTAATATCGATGATATTGTGGAAGCCACGAGATTTTAAAATTGAAGCGGCAATTACCGAACGATAACCACCGGCACAATGCAAGTAGAATTTTTCATCTTTTGGAAATTCTGCCATATTCTCATTGATGTAATCCAATGGAATATTCTTGGCTTTTTCTACATGTTCCGCATCATACTCACTGTTCTTGCGCACATCCACAATAGGGAGCTTTTCCTGAGCTAAGCGATCGTGGGCCTCGGTAGCGGGAATAGACTCTACCGAATCTACCTCTTTGCCATCTGCCTTCCAGGCTTCAATACCTCCTTTGAGGAAACCTAAAACTTTATCGAAACCTACCCGTGCTAAACGAGTTACTGTTTCTTCCTCCCGGCCTTCGGGTGTAACCAATAGAATTTTTTGGTTTACGTCGCCTATAACGGCACCAACCCAAGGGGCGAAATTATCATCTATACCAATAAAGATGGAAGATGGAATATGTCCTAGTACAAAATCATTTTGGTGACGAACATCCAGAACTACTGCGCCAGTTTCTTCGGCGGCTACTTCAAACTCTTCTGGACTTAAAGCGCGAGTACCCTGCTCTAAAACCTCATCTATACTGGCATAACCTTCTTTGTTCATTTTTACATTAGAAGGGAAATATACTGGAGGTGGTAATAAACCATCGGTCACTTCTTTCACAAACTCTTCTTTGCTCATATCAGCGCGCAAGGCGTAGTTTACCTTTTTCTGATTACCCAAGGTATCTACCGTTTCCTTCATCATATTCTTACCACAAGCCGAACCTGCACCATGACCAGGATATACGATTACCTCATCCGCTAAAGGCATAATCTTTTCGCGTAAGCTATCATAAAGCAATCCTGCTAATTCCTCTTGAGTCATGCTGGCCGCTTTTTGCGCTAAATCCGGACGACCTACATCGCCTAAGAATAAAGTATCGCCAGAGTAAATCGAATGATCTTTACCATTAGCATCCTTTAAAAGGTAAGTAGTACTTTCCATGGTATGTCCGGGAGTATGTAATACTACGATACTCAAATCACCCACCTTTAAAACTTCACCATCCTTCGCTACATGGGCCTCAAAGCCTGGATTAGCGGTTGGACCATAAACGATTTGGGCACCGGTTTTCTCGGCTAGCGTAATATGACCACTCACAAAGTCCGCATGGAAGTGCGTTTCCAAAATGTATTTGATTTTAGCGCCATCCTTTTCTGCACGATCGATGTAAGGCTGAACCTCACGCAGTGGATCGATAATTACTGCTTCTCCATTACTCTCGATGTAGTAAGCACCATGGGCTAAACAACCCGTATATATTTGATCTATATTCATGTTTATTTGTATTTAGTATTTAGTATCTAGTAGTTAGTAATCAGTACTTTTTTTTGAAAGATGCTAGACGTTAGACGCTAGACATTAGACATTTTCACGTCTCAAGTCTCACATCTCAAATCTCCCCCTCACTTCAAAACCGTTTCTTTTAAAAGTATAAAGATTCCCATTGCCAATACAAACCAGCCGAAACCTTTTTTAAGGACTGCGGGCTTCACAAATTTGGTAGCATAAATTCCGAGGAACATACCCACGGCCGAAAAGGCAGTGAAGATGAGTAGGAAATTCCAGTCAATAGCTTGACCGCTACCAAGGTCGCCAAGGAAACCAATTAAACTCTTAATCGCTATAATTATTAAGGAAGTACCTACCGCTACTTTCATGCGTAAGCCAACCAATAATACCAAGGCCGGTACGATCAGGAATCCTCCACCTGCTCCAACCAAGCCAGTTACAGTACCAACGATCAAGCCTTCTAAAAGTATCATAGGAATATTAAGCGGTTTCTTATGCTCTTCGCTCTGCTCCTTTCGTCCTTTAATCATGGAGTAAGCCGCCAATAGCATTACAATGGCAAAGAATACCATTATGGCAATTTGCTTGGTAAATAGAAATCCACCGATAGTGAACAGCTCATCTGGAATGGCTGGTACTAAGGTATAGCGGGTAAAGAAAACGGCGATTAAAGAAGGTACGGCAAATATTAAACCCGTTTTCCAATCCACCAGTCCTTCCATACTCTTCCGAGCCGCGCCCACCACAGAGGTGGTACCCACCACAAATAGTGAATAAGCGGTGGCTAAAATGGGATCAATAGCTAATACATACACCAAAATGGGTACGGTTAATATCGAACCTCCTCCTCCGAGCAGGCCGAGGGTAAAACCCATTACAATAGCTAAAACGTATCCTAAAATTTCCATGTCGCAAAGGTGCAGGATTGCCCAACTTTCTGGAGTAATGTTTATCACTCAAAAGGCAAGCCTTATAAAGATATAAGTTGGGCTTATCCTAAGCCAGGCCTATACTGCCTGACCTTTAAGCATTTTGTTCCAATACAAATAGGGCAAACCGTGCTTCTTTAGCATATACAATCGCCAATGCTCTTTGGAAGAGTCTTTAATTAGCATTTGCTTCAATTTAGGATCAGGGGTGAAATTCCCTTCATAATCGAATTCGGCTAAGGTCATTTTACCATAACCTGTTACTAAAGGACAAGAGGAGTAGCCTTTATAGTCTCTATTATCTGCTTCCTTGTTTGCAATAAGAGAAAGCAAATTCCCCACTACCACCGGCACCTGCTTGCGGATGGCGGCACCTGTTTTGGCAGTAGGCAATGCCGCTACATCTCCTAAACCAAAAACATTGGCGTAAGATTTATGCTGTAAGGAGTTGATATCTACATTTAACCAACCAGCATCATTTACCAAGTTCGACTCGCGAATAAACTTTGGGGCCTGCTGTGGCGGAGCCAGATGAAGCATATCAAAAGGCATTTTAATTTCCATATCGCCATGCATCTCTTCCCCAATTTCGTTGCCTTCGTTTACCACACATTGGTTATCCTCGGGGTGTACACTTTTAAATGTGATTATGCGATTTTCGGCATCAATATTTGTGGGGGCATAAAAGGGTTTAAAGTGAATGCCATAACGATCTATAACATGCATCAAAGTGCGGCGAATTTCAGGCACGCCAAAAATCACTGATCCGGGAGTGGCAAAAACCACTCTTGTTTTGTCTTCTATTTTCTGTTTTCGGAAATAATCGGCCGCGAGATAAGCGATTTTCTGAGGTGCACCGCCACATTTAATGGGTGTAGTAGGTTGGGTAAACACCGCATTTCCCCCTTTAAAGTTTTGAAGTACTTCCCAAGTATGCTCCGGGTCGGTATAATTACTACATACTACCCCTTTACCAAGCGATTCTTT
>CATMQD010000076.1 GCA_950073045.1 uncultured Flavobacteriales bacterium
TCCGAAAGCAATACCATTGACCTTAGCGGGAAATTTAAGGGAGAAATTGGTATTTGCGTGGTAGAAGGTGCCGTGTTGGCTTGCGACCAAAGAGTGGAAGCCGGAAGTTTACTCGTTTCTAAAGAAGATGATGCCTGCGCCCTTATGGTAGAGGAAGGCAGTCACATTTTATTTTTTGGAGGCGAGCCCTTGCCAGAAGAACGTTTCATTTATTGGAATTTCGTAGCCAGTAGTAAAGATCGTATTGAGGAAGCCAAGGAAAAGTGGAAAAACTGGGACTGGCCCAAGGTTGAGGGTGACAAGAGCTATGTACCTTTACCCGGACAAAAATCGAATTAGATGAATCGAAAATACCTTGGCCTTTTCCTTATTCTGCTTAGCCTTCATGCTTTCGGCCAATCGAAGGATGGTTTTAGCTTAGAGATGTTTGGTGCGGCAGCATCTCCCATTAATGCCTTCCCAAGTAGCTACGCTTATGAGGGAGTTAAAGAATGGACCGAACTTCCCTTTGAGGCGGGAGCGGGTTTTGCCTTTCGGCAGAATGCTGGTAATGGCGGTCAATGGGGATTAAAACTTAGTGTTTCGCGAATGGCCTTTGGTTATGCCGGCACAAGTTTTACCGACAATAATGGCGATGAGCAAGAAACTAAGCCCGTGAGTACTCGTCGAATATTTGCCAATTTCTCGCCTTTATACAGTTTTCAGCTTTATGAGAATTCGAGCTTCAGCTTTGAGCTTGAAAACGCCCTTTCTATAAAAATCCCTTTAAACGCTTATTCCCTAGCTAGAGATGCGGCGGGAAATAATGTGGATATCGACGATTTACAAAATTCGAGCTTAGGGGTATTAACGGTTTATCAAGCGCAGGTAGCTCCAACTTTTGTTTGGGGTGCCACACGTTTGGGTATTCCCTTATGCTATAATGTGAGTAGTGGCGATAATTGGGAATTATTGAGCGGCTGGAGTGCAGGGATTTCGCTTAGTTATTTTATTGAAGAATAATTAGAGCCACCATAAACCAAGGGCTATAAACAGCAATACCACTACCTGAAACCAGCGGGTAAAATCCCAAAACTTTTCACTAGCCAGGTATTGATGTAGTGATCCAGCGAGAATGGCTATTCCACTAAAAAGTACAAATGCCTGCAGCATAAAGCTGATGCCCATACTTAACATTTGCTGAAATTCGCTCCAAGTGGCCTCAGCATCTACAAATTGCGGAAGCAAGGCCAGAAAAAACAAGGTCACTTTTGGGTTTAGCACATTCATTAAAAATCCCTTGCCAAAGGATTGCCAAAATCCCGGACCTTTCTTAAGATTAGCCGATTCCTTAAGTCTTAAAGGGTGGGCTTTTTCTCTCCAAGCGCTATAAGCGATATAAATTAGATAAATTGTTCCTGCTAATCGAATGGCAAAGGCCAATTGTGGAAACTGCTTTAATAACAGAGCCAAGCCAGTAGCTGCTAAGAGGGTATGCACCATTACCCCCGAGGCCAATCCGGCTGACAAGCTAATGCCTCGTTTTGCTCCTCTACTTAAACTTTCGGTAAGTACAAAGATATTATCCGGTCCCGGCATTAAAGTGAGGGCAATTGCGGCCCCTAAAAAACTCAACCAGGTTTCGAGGTTCATTTTGCTCTAATTTTATCGGCAATTGATATTGTTGTGGCGTCGCTTTATTCTCTAAGAACAGAATATAAGATCATTAAGATCTAGCCCCTATTTATCGCGCAAGATATCCATTTCATTCAAGGGAAAAACCCTCCTTATCTAAGCTTAGTTGCTGTTTAGCTTAAATATAAAGTTAGAACTGTCTATGCGGAATATCTGCGATTTAAGATCTAACACTCTTTAGTTTGGCCTCAAAGGGATTGCTTTTTAAATCAATAAGACTCACTTTTGTGATATGAGCCAATCAAAACAACCGATTTGGTACGCGCTATATACCAAACCAAGATCTGAGAAAAAAGTCGCTGAACGTTTACGCTCCAAAAACTGTCAGGTTTTCGCTCCTATGGAGACTAAAATCAAACAATGGAGCGATCGCAAAAAGAAGGTTGAAGAGCCTTTTTTCAAAAGCTATGTTTTTGTTCAATTCGATGAAGCCAATAAATACGAGATTTTAAATACTCCGGGAGTAGTTGCACAGGTAACCTGGTTAGGTAAACCCGCCAAAATACAGTCTGAGGAAATTGAAGCAATACGCGATTTTTTAGACCGTTACCAAGGCGTAAAGGTGGAAAACACCGAAATGCGGCCCGGACAAAGAATGCGTGTTAAACACGGTGAGTTAGAAGATTCCTACGGAACAGTAGTTCGCCAAACCAAGCATCGCGTAGTATTGGAAATCGAAAAGCTAGGCATGGCCCTTTATGCGGAAGTTCCTAAAAGTCAAGTTGAAAATATTTAAGATGAAAAAAATACTGGTCCTTTTATTTTTATTCGCCGGTTATATTAATGCTCAGGAAGAAAAGGAGAGCGAAAAAATTAACTGGTTAAGCATTGAGGAATTAGAAGCAGCCCAAGCAGAAGAGCCTCGTAAAGTGTTTGTTGATTTATACACCGATTGGTGTGGATGGTGCAAGCGAATGGACAAGGCTACTTTCCAGCATCCGGAAATCGTGAAATACGTAAATGAGAATTTTTACGCCGTTAAATTCGATGCAGAAACTAAGGACACTATTACCTTCTTAGGTCAAGAGTTTAAATTCGTTAAACAAGGTCGCAAAGGCTACAATGAGTTGGCCGCTGCCTTAGCTAATGGTCGACTATCCTACCCTACCATTGTTTATTTGGACGAAGATCTCAATGTTATCCAACCGGTTCCAGGTTATATGGACCCCAAGGCTTTTGAGCAGGTAATCACCTATTTAGCGGGCGATCATTATAAAGATCAGCCTTTTGAGCAGTACAAGAAAAACTACGAATTAGTACTTTCTAAATAAGATTTCCGAATCTCAATTTTGCCCCCGAAAAGGCTAGGTCTGAGCGCTGCAATTACCTTAACTTTGCCCTTTTCAAAATCTCGGCATGAAGATCTCATATAAGTGGCTCAAGGAATATCTAAACACCAACCTTAGCCCTGAAAAAGCAGCAGAATACCTTACTGACACCGGCCTTGAAGTAGAAGGCTTGGAGCAAATCGACACCATTAAAGGCGGCCTTAGAGGCGTGGTTATTGGTGAAGTTATCAGCTGCAAACAACATCCCAATGCCGATCGATTAAAAGTTACCGAAGTAAATATCGGTAGCGGAGATCCGGTTCAAATTGTATGTGGAGCACCAAATGTTGGCGAAGGACAAAAAGTTCCAGTAGCTACCGTTGGCACCGAGATTTATACCGATGAAGGCTCTTTTACCATTAAGAAAAGTAAATTAAGAGGTGAAACCTCGGAAGGCATGATCTGTGCCGAAGATGAACTAGGCTTAGGTGAAGGTCATGATGGTATCATGATTTTAGACCCTGACTCTGTTCCAGGAACTCCGGCGGCAGAATACTTCGGAATTGAAAGTGACCATGTTATTGAAATTGGCCTAACCCCCAATAGAACCGATGCCATGAGTCATTATGGTGTGGCTCGTGACTTAAGGGCAGCCCTTTTACGTTTCGGGAAGGAAAACATTGATTTACACTTACCATCGGTAGCTTCCTTTCAACAAAAAAATAATGAGCTCCCAATCTCAGTAAGCATCGAGAATACCGAAGCTTGCTACCGCTATATGGGTGTTTCACTTAAAGGAGTTAAAGTTGCAGATTCTCCCGCTTGGCTGCAAAACCGCTTACGCGCAATTGGCTTAAATCCTGTTAACAATATCGTGGATATCGGCAATTATGTTTTACATGAAACCGGTCACCCGATGCATGCTTTTGATGCCGATAAAATTGCGGGGCAATCCATCATTATTAAAAATGCTGTGCAAGGCACAAAGTTCACCACCCTCGATGGAAGTGAATTAGAGCTAAGCGATAAAGACTTAATGATTTGGGATGCCGAGCGCCCCTTAGTATTGGCAGGTGTTTATGGTGGTTTAAACTCTGGCGTAAGCAGCAGCACCGAAAATATATTTTTGGAAGTCGCTTATTTTGACCCCGTTCACATCCGCAAAAGCGCTAAACGCCACGCTTTAAATACCGATTCTAGTTTCCGCTATGAGCGCGGAGTGGATCCTGAGATGACCGAATACGCCTTAAAACGGGCGGTTACTTTAATTCAAGAAATTGCTGGTGGTGAGGTTTCTATGGCTATTGCCGATGAACACCCGGTAAAACTTAGCAATTTTGAGGTAAGCTTAAACCTCGACCGGATGAACACCCTTATTGGGGCCGACATTCCAGCGGAAGAAGTATGTGCTATTCTCAGCTCTTTAGATATTCGTATTAAAGCCGAGTCTGGTAGAAACCTTCACCTAGAAGTGCCCGCCTACCGGCAAGATGTGCAGCGAGAGGCGGATATTGTAGAGGAGGTTTTAAGGATTTACGGATTTAATGCCGTGCCTTACGACGGACCGATGCGCATCTCCGTAGCTCAAGACGATCCAACTGATGACGCCCGTGAGCGCGAGGTAATCTCGGCCCTATTGAGCGCCAATGGCTATCATGAGATGATGAACAATAGCCTCACTAAATCTTCTTACTACGAGAAATATGGTTTCAATTCGGAGCACAGTGTAAGCATGCTTAATCCTTTAAGTCAGGATTTAGGAGTTATGCGCCAATCCATGCTGTTTGGCGGACTGGAAGCCATTGAATACAATAGTAAAAGACAAAGACCAAATTTAAAGTTCTTTGAATTTGGACGTATCTACCGCAAGGATGAAAACGGCTTTTCGGAAAGTGAGCAGTTGAGTCTTTGGCTGACAGGATTAGCCCAGGAAGAAAATTGGAAAGATGGCACGGAGTCTAGCAGCTTCTTTCAAGTGAAAAACGCCTTGCAATTAAGTCTCAGCCGCTTAGGCATGGGCAATTTTCAGGAATCTCCGGCGGAATCTAAAATCTTTAGCGGAGGATTGCGTTGGCATCGCGGTAAAAAAACCATTGCCGAATTAGGTTTGGTTTCTAAAAAACTATTGAAGGATTTCGATCTTAAAGCACCGGTTTATTACGCGGAACTCCAATGGGATGAGCTTGTGAAGGCGGCGCGTAAAAACACCATTGTAATGGCCGATTTACCACGCTTCCCAGAAGTTCGTCGGGATTTAGCCCTATTGGTAGATTCGAATATTAAGTACTCGGATTTAGCCCTAGCTGCTGGCAAAGCAGGTGGTAAGTTTTTAAAAGCAGTGAATTTATTCGACGTTTACGAAGGGAAAAACTTACCCGCTGGAAAGAAATCTTACGCCCTTAGTTTTACCCTTGCTCATGAGGAGAAAACCATGAACGATAAGGAAGTGGAGAAAATCATGACTAAGATTCAGGCCAGTTTAGAGAAACAATTCGGAGCCAGCTTGCGTTAGAGCGGCATGCTTAAAATTGCCTTCGATCCTATTTACCATCATCCTTTACCAAAAGGACACCGTTTCCCGATGGCAAAGTATAGCTTGTTGCCCGAGCAATTACTTTACGAAGGCACTTGCGTAGATGACAATTTCTTTAAGCCTCAATTACTCACGGAGCAACAGATTCTTCGCAGTCATGATGCCCAATATTGGGATAAACTCAAGTATCAAAAACTAAGTCGGCAGGAGGAGCGTCGCACCGGTTTTCCACTTTCCGAGAAGTTGGTGGAGCGCGAAAGAAGAATTAATCAAGGTACTATTGAAGCTGCGCAGTTCGCAATAGAATATGGAGTGGCCTTAAATATTGCTGGAGGTACTCATCATGCTTACACCAATCGCGGTGAAGGCTTTTGCCTCTTAAACGATATAGCAATTGCGGCACATTTTTTATTGGATAAGGGATTGGCTAAGCAAATTTTAGTGGTGGACCTCGATGTTCACCAGGGCAATGGTACGGCAGAAATAATGGCTCAAGAAAAAAGGGTGTTTACCTTTTCCATGCATGGTGCTAATAATTACCCTTTACATAAAGAGCAAAGCGATTTGGATATTCCTTTAGAAGATGGCATTGACGATAAATCCTATTTGCAGATTTTAGATCGAGAACTCAAAGCTTTGATAGATCGACTGGAGCCTGATTTCATCTTCTTTCAAAGTGGAGTGGATGTTTTGGCCACCGATAAATTAGGTCGTTTAGGATTGAGTATTGCAGGTTGTAAAGAGCGCGACAAAAAGGTATTCTCGCTAGCTAAAGAAAACAAGGTCCCTATTGTGGCAAGCATGGGCGGAGGCTATAGTGAGCGCCTGGCAGATATTATTGAAGCCCATGCTAATACCTATCGCTTGGCTCAAGAAATATATTTCTAAATATCCAGTGGCAATCCAAAACTAAAGGTACTCCCCTTTCCTGGAGTGCTCTTCACTCCCACTTCTCCTCCCATCGATTCTACTTGATTTTTCAAGATGTATAATCCCAAACCGCGTGAATTGGGATTATTATGAAAAGTTTGGTAGAGCTGGAAAAGCCGACTTTCATAACGCTCTAAATCAATACCTAAACCATTATCCTTAACCCGCACAAAAAGCAAACTTTCTTCCTTCTTACAAGATATATTAATAACCGGTTTACGATCGGGATGTCGGTACCGCAAGGCATTGGTTATCAAATTCATGATAATACTTTCCAGATAGGCTTTTACCGCTAAGACCTTTTGATCGGGATCAAAGTCGTACTCCAAAGTAGCTCCCAAAGCTTGTACCTCTCGGCCAACAATTTGCAATACCCGATCGATTTCTTCTTTCAGGTTTAGAGCCTGCTTGTTCTTATTTAAGCTCTGATTAATTACAATAATCTCATTGAGGTGCTTGATGGTGGATTCCAAGCCCACACTTACCTGGCGGAGATAGTCCCAAAGTTCATCCTTTTCTTCTGGATCCTCGGTACCCTCTATAGTATCTATTAATCCCTGCAGATTAGCAGAGTGTGAACGGATATTATGGGAGATGATATAAGTGAAACTTTGCAGTCGTTTGTTTTGCTCGGAAGTTAGATTAAGCAGGGACTCCATTTCTATATTCTTGGTTTCCTCCTGATCAATATCTTGCATCACCACCAAGCTGAAAAGAAATTCACCATTGGCATTCCAAACCGGCTTATTACGCACTTGCAGCCACCGCGCTTCATCGGCCACTCTCAACTTTATTTTAGCTTGCACACTGCGCTGTCCGGCCAGTTCCTTACTAAAGTTTTCATAGTTAATTGATTCGCCATCCGGCTGTAAGAAGTCGGTCGGAGAATGATTGATCACCTCTTCCCTCTTCCAAGAAAAATACTCTAAGCAAGAAGAATTTACCCAATCCACTTTACCCTCAGCATCGATTACCATTATTAAATCCGAGGTACTACGAGCAATTTGAGCAAGTTTAAATTGTCGCTTTTCAAAATCCTTCTGGGCATCTATGGAATGAACAATACCAAACCAACTATATCCATTTCCACTCTCCTTTTTCTCGGGCCGGGCACTTACCCTAAACCAGCTCTCAAGTCCGAGCTTATTCTCAATTCGAAATTCGATGTCTAATTCCTCCTCATTTCGAGACGCATAAATAATAGAACCGAGCAATGTAGAATAATCCTTAGGGCTAATTTGGTCTAAAATCGCCGAAGGTCTTTCCAGTAATTGCTTCTTATCTATTCCAAGGGAAGCTGAATTTATCGCTTCACTTAAGAACTCCAGCCTCAACTCACCATCGATAGAAACGTCTAATTGAAAAACAATACCAGGAATGTTCTCGGTGAGCTTTTGCAGTTGAATAACATTGTTCCTTACCTGCTCTTTCTGACGGAAATTTTCGGTAACATCTTGTTGAATACCCACCAGACCTAATACTTGGTTCTGGCTATTCTTTAACATCAAGTAGTCGCCTTCGATTTTGATTGGAGTACCGTCTATTTTTTGTTCATCAGAAAGTGTATGTAAGCGCCCCTTTTCAAAGAACTCTTTAAATTGTTTTCTGCCTACTTCCAGGTCATGCTCCATGAAATCCTTGGGACCTAAACCCAAGACTTCAGATTCATCGCTCATGCCATAGTGCTCTAAGAAAACGGCATTGGCCCGGCTTATCTTTAAATTATCGAACACATATTGCATTAGCTCCTCGTCCCTTTGCAGTTCCTTTTCACTCACCGGTTCTGGGAGCATCATAAAGAATACCCCATTCACTTGATTATTGAAAAAGATATCCAATTCCTTCTGGCCGATGTTCACCATTTCTTCAGCGGCAATAAGTGCAGAAACATCATAGCCACGGGCATAAATTACTGGGTTGCTGTTGCCTTCTAAAAGACAAACAAATTGCCAAGCTGTGCTTAAAACTGCACCATTTAGTCCGCGCTTATCGAGGCGCACGCCAATAGTGGAACCTGGTCTTTGAATTGCCAATTCAACGGCATATTGGCAATCTTCATGACTGTGTTCTAAAATATCTCGCAGACCATTAGCTCCGATTATTTCGCGGCCTTTAGGGATAAAAGTGCTGAGGTAGTTTTTATTAGCGAATAGGTAATTACCAGCAGCATTAAACTTAGTTAGAAATGCATAGGAAAGTGGATCTTCCTTAAATGGTGAACCTGCATCACTAAGATGCCTTACCAATATCAGCTCAGTTCTTTCCTTGGGATATTCTAATTCCGCCTCAAAGGTGTAAACATCTCTTGCCCCGCAGTAATTTAATTGAATTGCCTTTTTACCAGCCTTAAGAAAAGAGCGGCAAGCTTGCACTTGTTCTTCGCCTAAGCAAGCGTTTCGAAATTCATTATTACTATTTGGTGCTACTTGTAAGAGTAGGTTTAGCGCTGAACTCGACCAAATTCGATCTTCCCGCAAATCGTAAATCCAATAGCCGAATGGTGACGACCTTTCCAATTCCAGGAAATAGTTCGGGATACTAAGCAGGTCCTCAATTTGTGCGGTGGTTTTTTCAGGCATCCTAAATTAACAAGCTGCCCTAAAGGTAGTTAAAGTTCGATATTATCTCTATGGATATACATAAATCCATCTAAAGAATTATTAAATAATGGATCTATATTAAAGCAAACTATCATTGCTTTTTGCTGGAGATACTTCTTAATTAAAGGCGGGAAGCGTAATTCACCAGGCTCAAGTTCATCAATTTTCCTATCGAATTGCACCAAATCTTCGGGACTAGAATTTAGCACCATATCCCTGGCCCCACTCTTTAATTTTAATCGATAAGGCTTTTTAGGTCTTATTTCTTGGGCTAAGCTGGCGTCGCCAAAATTCTTCAGCAGAAAACCAACCATAAGGTTGCGACTAAACTTAGAGAAGTTATTGCTAATGCTGGCACATCCCACTATAAACTCAAGTTCTTCATGCCGGCGCATGACTTCCTTAATACCATTCCACATCACAAATAAGGGCAAGGGCTTTTGTTGATGTTCTGGTACTACAAAGGCCCTGCCCATTTCCAAGGAACGGCCGAGCATAGGGCGAATTTTACGTTTAAATTTAAAGAGGGTACTTACATAGAAACCGTTAAAGCCGTACTTAGGGTAAACTTCTGAACCAACTGCCAAACGATAGGCGCCTGCCAATTCTTTATTTTCTTGATCCCAAAGAATTAGATGATCGTAATGATAATCGAAAGTATCTAAATCTAAAGCCAAATTAGAGCCTTCACCGATGGCCCGAAAGGTGAGTTCGCGCAATCGACCTAGCTCCCGGATAATATTGGGAATAGGCGCGGCTTTACTTAAAAATACTTGATAATGCCTTTTTTCAGCCACCAAGGCCTCCTTGCGATTTCTTAAATAATCAATCTCTTTTTGGATTTCTAATGGATCAATAGGGTTCGCAATTGGCTTAGCCTCAGCTGGTCGCCTTGTGCCGAACAATCGAAACTCTGGTGCCAAGGCATTACTTAATAAATAAACTCTTTGCCTTAATAAGCTTGTAAGCTGATGTACCTGAGGATATAATGAGAGTTCCTTAGGATAAATGGTTCGGCCAATGCGAATGGTTACCGGCCGCGATCTATAACTTCTTATCTCCGAAGGGAGATTTAGATCTTGAAAAACTGGCCCTAGTCTTTGAACGAGGTAGTTTATAAAGGTTTGATTGGCTTTAAAAAACACCGGGTTAACAGGAACCTCCGCCTCCTGAATCTGGCGGATAATATTTTGATCCCATTCCCCATCCTCTAATTGCAATTTGGATATCCGGTAATTCTTACTCACTCCCTTCGATGGAAATACGGCTACGGCTTTACCCTCATCCAAACATTCTTTCAAATTTGGACCAGCACTGTATTTACCTTCTAAATTCCAGTGATGAGCTATCGGTCGTAGGTCTTGCCATAAATCCGAACCAATAATTTGCAGGTCGGGTCTAACTTGTGCAACTAGCTTTATAAGTAAAATGGCATCTATCCCCGCCAAGGGGTGATTACAAATTAAAACCACTGGCCCTTTAGTAGGTATGCGCTTTAATTCTTCTTCGAAATATTGAAAGCTCACTTCCAATTTTCGAAGCATATCGTCCACAAATTGTCCTTCATGCTGGTCCTCGGAGGCTGCTAATACCTCCTCCACACTGCGAAGTTTAGTTAGTTGGGTAATTACTTTTAACCAGCCCTCCCGACCTATGCGCGGAAGCTTTGCCGTTTTAAAAACATCTCGTGGACCTAAGCGGGGCATATTATTTACGAATCACGATTTGGTAGGTATCAGCACTTACTTGCTCCAGCAATTTACGACCTCTGCTTTGAATCTCTGTTAAGGCAGAGTCATTATAATGGCGTACGGTATAAAGCTCTAAATCCCCCACAACGGTAACATCGAAATTTTGCTTTAGCTCCTCCAACAATGGCGGACTAGCAATTGGATCGTCGTTTACACAGAAAGAAGAGCTGGTGGCTGAATGTTGTGATAAATTTACACGCAGTCCAAAACGATGGAAAAGCTTGTAAATCATGGAAAGGTGGTCTTCAGCAATAAAAGCTAAATCGCGCGTAGAAAGGGTAATCAACTGTTGGGAATCCTTCCGGATAAAACAGGCCAAAAATGGATTGAGGCTTACCCCTTCCGAGATTACGGTTCCTTCTTGCTCTACATCATTAAAGGAGCGCACTCTAAGCGGAATTCCGCGCTCCTGCAAAGGTTGTATGGTTTTCGGGTGAATTACCGATGCTCCATAAAAAGCCAATTCGATGGCCTCTCGGAAACTAATCTGCTTTAAAAGCTCGGTATTCGCAAAAACCTTAGGATCACCATTTAATACGCCCGGAACATCCTTCCAAATAGTGAGCTCCTTGGCTTGTAAAACATAGGCGAGCACTGAACCGGTATAATCAGAACCCTCTCTACCTAAGGTTGTGGGATTGTAATTATCATCAGAGCCAATAAAGCCTTGGGTAACGTAAGATTGACCCGCACTTACATTTTCATTCACCAGTCGGCGGGTATAATTCCAATCGATGCGAGCAGCACGAAAATTCTGATCGGTACGAATTAGTCGTCGAGCATCTAACCATTGGTTTCCAAAACCTTGACTATTTAAATAGGCCGATACAATTTTGGTAGATAGGATTTCACCAAAGGATACAATTTGGTCGTAAACCTGATTAAAACCATGTTTGGCCGGTGCCTTTAAAATCGTATCAAGTTGGCGGAAAAGCTCTAAAACCTCATCCTTTAAAGGGAGGCTAGATGACCCGAAGAGCTCATCAATAATTTGTAGATGTTGGGCCTCTAATGCATTAAACTGTTTCAGGCAGGCTTCGGGTTTATTATCGAGGTAGGATTTCACTAAAGCCTCTAAACCATTAGTGGTTTTGCCCATGGCCGATACCACGATAAGAATATCTTCTCCGGAAAAATGACTGATAATTGAGGAAACCCGGCGAACGCCTTCAGCATCTTTTACGCTGGCCCCTCCAAATTTAAAAATTCGCATATAGGCTCAATAAAGGCCCAAAAGTACAATATGTACGCTTGTTAATATTACTAATGCATTAACCACTGTGCATCAGAAACGGCGCATATACCGCCACATTCTTCTAGTAGAATCCGCATCTTTTCTTTGAGGCTATCAAAACGGGCGGGCGGGCAGTACCAAACTATCATACTATTGGTAAAGGCATCGGTTAATCCTAAACCATCCTGAATACCGCGGTGCCCCATACCCCGAACCTTCTCTATCAAGGTATAACCTTCTACTTTGTTTTCGCGAAAGAGCTCTAAAACCTGCTCCAACTCTGGACGAGGAACAATAATTTCAACACGACGAATATTTTCCATTGTTAAGAATAAAGGGATTCAAGAATAAGGTAATACATCGGGATGCCCACAATAATATTTAATGGAAAGGTAATACCTAAAGATAGCGGTACATAAATTCCAGGATTGGCCTTGGGCACTGCCATACGCATTGCGGCAGGTACGGCGATATAACTGGCTGAGGCCGCTAATATGGTAAGCAAGAAGGCATTGCCTAAACTAATTCCAAATAATGGACAAAGGAACATGGTGATTAAAGCATTCACTAAAGGCACCAGAATTCCGAATAAAACTAAAAATCCTCCTTTGGCCTTAAGACCCGAAATACGCTTGCCTGCTAAAAGTCCCATGTCTAACATAAATAGGGTTAAAATTCCCTTGAAGAGATTTTCACTAAAGGGCGCCACCGCTTGGTATTGATCATCGGCTATTACTAAACCGATCACCAAACTGAGTAGAATAATAAAAACCGATCCATTGGTGAAGGCCTCATGCAATACCTTGCTCATGCGGCTTCCTTTTTGGTCGCCGCCACTAAAGCGACCGATTAATATTACCCCCACAATTATTGCGGGCGACTCCATAATCGCCAAAGCAGCAATCATATGTCCGCCAT
>CATMQD010000077.1 GCA_950073045.1 uncultured Flavobacteriales bacterium
CTAGGTTGCGTTCTCTTCCCATTCCCCCACAGACAACAGCATTGGCTGTTCCATCATCAGGAATTATTTCGTAACCAAAACCATTCCCCTTGCTTTCATGTCGTTTCTTGTGATTGATTAATGTGTTCAAGTACGTATCCGACAAATAGTACTTTACCGAAACAACCTCTTTCTCTTTTACATCTTCAAATGATACTGGTTTTTTTGGCGGCTGAGGATACTCGAATTCATCCACTTGTAGGTCATTTCTAAATCCGACGATAAAAATTCTTTCACGATTCTGAGGAACTCCAAAATCCTTGGCGTTTAAAATTTGAGGTTCTGGAACAAAGTAACCTAAGTCATTTCTGAGAACACTAAGAATTGTTTTTAAAGTCTTACCTCTATCATGATTTCTAAGACCCTTTACGTTCTCAAGAAAGATGGCCTTCGGTTTTTTTCTCTTAATTATTTCAGCCACGTCAAAAAACAAAGTACCTCTTGTGTCTTCAAATCCCCCTCGTCTACCCGCTATCGAAAATGCCTGGCAAGGGAAGCCAGCGCATAATATGTCGAAATCATCAGGAATAAACTTTTTTGTTTCCTCTTTGGTGATATCTCCAAATGGAATTTCTCCAAAATTAGCTCGGTAAGTTTTCTTTGCCTGTTCATCCCATTCACTGGTGTAAATACACTTTCCTCCTAGGTTCTGAAGAGCCAATCTAAAACCTCCGATTCCTGCAAATAAATCAATGAATTTGAATTTAGGTTTTTCAGGAGCAGGAAATGGAATCTCCTTACGATCTTCAAATATCATATACTGAAGAGCACTTTCTGCCACTTCATTGGTCACCTCGTCCTCTGGGAACTTGTATTCCAGAGCTTTAGCCACATGAGTTAATGCCTCTGTTTTATAATAATTCGACACTCCATTTTCATGATTGTGTAGGTAATGAGTCAATGCTGCATTTCCATTTTCCGAAGCATCAACCATCTTGATTTTAAGCGCTTTCCCACTCACCTCCTCTACTGTAATTCTTTCTTTAAAATCCATTTCCCTGCCTATCAAAATTCGATCGGGCAAGTTACCAAAATGGCTAATCTTTTTATTGACCCTAAAAGTTGAGTTTCCCACATTTTAACCGTTCCATTCAAGAAATAGTCTTTAACTAAGAGTTCATTCCAGTTCTGGTCACAAAAAGACCAAGGCATAGAATTTAAGCTGAAGACAAAAGACTATTTGATTTCCCCCAAAAATCTCGCATACCATCGTATGATACATTTGGATATCATTTAATTGTCCTAAGGCAAGATCCGATCGCTCAGATTATATTATAAGGCGCCGAAAAGGGAAATCGAGAACTACAGCCAGATCTTGAGCTCAATACCCTTGCTGGATTACTTAGCCTAAGCATTAAACTAACCCGAGAAATCATAAGTCAGCTCCAATCCAATCGACCAAGGGTAAGCGTTCAAAATTGTACTCTTTGAAGAAATCGATTTAAAGGCCATTTGAAAAAGCAGACCCGTGCTCAATGCTGATTTATTAAATAAACGGAGCAACATAAATTAGCGGTTAAGATTGGTGAAAATAGTAAGGCTAAATTACCTCCGTGCTTATCGCTATGCTAAAACTATTTCCGGCTTCCAAAAAGCGATAAGTGGATTTCTCGCTTAAGTCGGTAGGTTCCTCCTCCCGATCCGGCAATCCCAGCCAGGGTTCTATACATACATAATCGGCTCCGGGCTTGGCCCATAAAGCTAAGTGCGGATAGCCTTTAAAAACGATCCTCAAATCCGATTGCTGTCCTGGCTTTTTTAAAATCACCTCTTCACAATTTACATTGGCGAAGATTAAAGCGTCTTCCTTAAAGATGTCTTGGTTTAAAACCAAGGCTCCCTTCTCTAATGGAAAATTGCGTTTGCGCGAACCTAAAAGTCCGCTTTCGGCTAAAGTTAAGGCTTCAATACTTTCGGCTGGAGTAGGGAATTGAACTTGATAATCATTCAGCCTAAAACCATCTTTTAAGGGCAAGGCATAAGCCGTATGTCCCCCACAAATAAAGGGCATCAGCTCATCCCCTAAATTTTCGATGTGGTATTCCATAATCAAGCGCCGACCTTCTAATTTATAGCTAACTCGGAATCTAAATTCGAAAGGGTAAAGCTTAGCGGTAGCCGGAGAACTCTCTAAGCTGAAAGAGCATTCTGAATCCGAAATTTGCTGGAACTTTAAATCCTGATTATTACGAATAATACCATGCTTGGGAAGCGCGTACTTCTCACCTTTATGCAATACATAACCATCTTTTAAACTGCCGATAGCCGGAAACAAAACAGGCGCACTGCTTCCCCAAACCTCAGGGTTTATTTGCCATATAAACTCCTCTCCGCTTTGGCGGTCTTTTAAAGAACGTATTTCGGCTCCTAAAGAGGAGATACCTGCCGAAAGATGTTCATTTTGAATATGGTATTGCATTCTTGTGGTTTTATCGGCTAAGCTATCCATTCTTAGCCTGAAATCTCAAACGAAAAGCACCAATAAACAAGCTTCATGTAAGCACATTTGTAAAGCAAGTCTCTAGTCTTCAATTCATACAACTGGAACCTTTCTTAAAACTAAGATCACCCTTACTCCCAGCATTTCCCTATTTTTAAAGTCGATTTAATACCTAGCCATGCGAAAACTGAGCCTTGTCCTCATCCTATTATTCACCGCTGCTCAGCAACTACCCAAAAAGCTTAGTCCAAGAGCAGCCTATGCACTTCGCTTAGAAATTCATCCTTTTAATAATCGTATTCGTCAAAGTCCGGAAGATTGGAAGAAAACCCCAAAGCGCGATCGGCCAGATTTAGCTTGGGAGCAAGATTACCTTTCTACCATGGACCCCAATACAGGTAAACCCGAGCCAGATCGTTTGAGCGCCGCTTACCAACAGGTAGATCTTATACAATCTCAATTAATTAGCACCCCGGGTGGTAGCGCTAGCCCTTGGGTGGAGCGCGGACCCGATAATGTTGGTGGTAGAACCCGCGCTATTATGTGGGACCCCAATGCAAGCTCGGGCAATAAGGTTTGGGCCGGTGGAGTAACAGGTGGACTGTGGTATAATAATAACATCACCTCGGCTAATTCCGCTTGGGTTTCGGTGAGCAATCAATGGGATAATCTTGCCATTACCGCCATTGCCTACGACCCTAATAATACCCAAACCTTTTACGTAGGTACCGGTGAAGGCTGGGGAGCAGGTGCTTCGCGTGGAGCAGGTATTTGGAAGAGTACCGACGGTGGAATTAGTTGGAGCCAGTTAAGCTCCACTACTAGCTTTTACTATGTTAATGATTTAGCTGTTCGCGATGAAAACGGGACTAGTGTGGTATATGCCGCTGTGCGCGGAAATTATTACCGCGGACAATGGCATGGTAGCAACGAAACTGGTTTACACCGCAGCTTAAATGGCGGATCCACCTGGACCCAGGTTTTACCCAATGCGCCAGGAGGTTCATCGCCTTATGCCCCAGCCGATATAGAAATTGCCGCCGACGATCGCCTTTGGATTGGTACCCAAGAAAACCCCTTTGGTGATGGAGGCGGTAGAGTACTTTACTCGGATAATGGTACCAGCTGGACCGTATCCCGCACCATCAGCAATGGCGAAAGAGTTGAACTAGCCTGTGCACCAAGTAATTCCAATTATGTATATGCCCTTACCGAAAGTCAAGGTCAGGCCCATGAAATTGCCCGCACCACTAATAAAGGTAGCTCTTGGTCGGTACGAAATGAGCCAGTAGATGCCGATAATGGCATTCCCAATACCGACTTCACCCGTGGTCAAGGCTGGTACGATCTTATTTTAGCGGTAGATCCTAATAATCCTAATATAGTATTAGCGGGCGGTATCGACCTTTTCCGATCTACCAATGGGGCCAGCTCTTGGAGTCAGATCTCTAAATGGAGCAATAACAACAACCTAGCAAACCTCAGCTGCTCATATGTACATGCCGATCAGCATCAAATTGTGTTTAAACCCGGCTCTTCTTCCACCGTTTTGTTTGGCACCGATGGCGGAGTTTTCTATACAAGTTCGGTTGCCACCGCGGCCAACTCCAATGTGATAAGCGCACGTAACCAAGACTATAACGTTACTCAGTTTTATGCGGCTGCAATACACCCGACCGCGGGTAGCGATTATGCCTTAGCCGGTGCCCAAGATAATGGCACCCAAAAGTTTAGCATTCCGGGCTTTGGCTCCACTAGCGAAGCAACCGGTGGCGATGGCGCCTATTGCTTTATCGATCAAAGCGATGCGAATTACCAGATCACCTCCTACGTTTATAATTCTTACTGGCGCAGTACCAATGGCGGTGCTACTTGGGGATCTAGGTTTCAAACTGATTACAATACCGGGCGCTTTATTAATCCCGCCGATTACGATGATAATCAGGATATCCTTTATTCGGCCCGAACTAGCACTACCCTTAATCGGGTGAGCGGAATTAGCAGTAGCCCTAGTATTGGTAGCATCAGCATAAGCGGAATGAGTGCCATGGCCTCTCACCTGCGAGTTTCTCCTTATACCACCAGCAGCACAACCCTCTTTGTGGGTACCGAAAATGGAACGCTCCATAAAGTAAGCAATGCCAATGGCAGCCCATCTTCCAGCAATATTGGCAGCTCCTCTTTCCCTACAGCCAATATTTCCTGTGTAGAATTGGGAGCTAATGAAAACGAGATACTAGTCACCTTCTCCAATTATGGTGTTAGCTCGGTGTGGTACAGCGCCAATGGAGGTAGCACTTGGAGCAATAAAGAAGGTAATCTCCCCGATATGCCGGTGCGCTGGGCCCTTTTTAATCCTAATAACCGCAATGAAGTAATTCTTGCTACCGAAGTAGGGATTTGGAGCACCAGCAATTTTAACAGCGCAAACCCTAACTGGAGTCCGAGCAATAGTGGCTTGGCCCGAGTACGAGTGGATATGCTTCAAATCCGCGATAGCGATGATGAGGTAATCGCCGCCACGCACGGTCGTGGACTATTTACCAGCAATGGATTTGGAATCCCCATAGTTCCGGTAGCCGATTTTGCAGTAAACCCCGATTTAGCTTGTCTTAATGAAACCATTGTCCTTAGCGATTCTTCCACGGGTAATCCCAGCGCTTGGAACTGGAGTATTAGTCCGGCTACCTTCACTTTCGTGAATGGTACTAATGCCAGCAGTCAGAACCCTGAAATACAATTTAGTGCCAGCGGTTTATATAACATCACCCTTATTGTGACTAATGCCAATGGTAGCGATACCCTCACTAAAACTGGGGCCGCAAGAGCAGGAGGTTTGCCGCTTCCTTTTAGTGAAGATTTTGAGGGGGCCACTCAGTTTACGGTAGATAATCCTGATAATGGAGTAACCTGGTCGCTATATACCGTAGGAGGCAGTAGTCCGGGTTCTCAGGCCGCGGGAATAGATTTCTTTAATTATAACAGTACCGGCGAGCGGGATGGATTAATTTCTCCGCCATTGGATTTTAGCGGCTATACTTCGGTAGATCTCGATTTCGATTATGCCTATGCCCGCTACAGCGGAAGTTATCGCGATAGCATGGCAGTTTTTGTAAGTACCGATTGTGGACTCACCTATACTCGCGTGGCCAGCTACACTTCCGACCCTACCGCGAATATGGCTACGGTTAGCGATCAAACTAGCAGCTTTAGTCCCTCGGTAAGTAGCGATTGGTGTGGTAATAGCCTCATTCCAAATTGCCCAAACATCGACCTCTCGGCTTTCGCCGGAAATACCGAGGTGCGCATCAAGTTTGAAGGTATTAATGGTTATGGCAATAATCTTTATATCGACAATATCAACGTAAGTGGTGTACAGAATAGCAATTTACCCACTGCCGATTTTAGCGCCAGTAGCACCACTTTATGCAGCGGATCTAGCCTCAGCTTTAGCGATGCCAGTACCAATAACCCCACTAGCTGGACTTGGAGTATTAGCCCAGCTACTTATAGTTTTATCGGTGGCACTAATGCCAATTCCCAAAACCCTCAAGTGCAGTTTAATGCGGCGGGCTCATATCAAATTAGCCTTACCGCAACTAATAGCTTTGGCAGCGATACCGAGATTAAATCCAATTATATTCAGGTAAATCCCAGCCTTAGTCCGAGCGTAAGTATTAGTGGAAACGCCAGTTCTTGGTGCCTCGGCCAAAATGCAGTTTTTACAGCCAGCCCTACCAATGGCGGAACAAATCCTACTTATCAGTGGAAGCTTAACGGTGCTAATGTGGGTAGTAATAGCGCTACTTACAGCAATAACAGCCTAAGTAATGGAGATATCATAAGCCTTGAGCTTACAAGTAATGCTACTTGTCTTACTAGTAGTACCGCCACTAGTAATGCCATCACCGTAAGCATCACGCCACTCATCAGCCCCAGCGTAAGTATTAGCGCCAGCAGTAGCACGGTTTGTGCAGGTAGTAATGTGAGTTTTAGCGCTAGTGTAACTAATGGCGGAAATAACCCGAGTTACCAATGGAAACTCAATGGAACGATTGTGGGCAGCAACAGCCCCAGTTTTAGCAGTTCTAGTTTAAATGATGGCGATCAAGTTTCGGTAGAAGTTACAGGCTCTGGAGTTTGTGCCAGTGCCGCGGCGGGAGTGTCCAATAGTCTCACCATTTCGGTGCGACCACTACCAGTTATCACCGTAATGAGTCCGCCCTTTGCACCGCTTTGTCCTGGCGATAGCCTGGTTTTAAGTGCCACGGTAAACAATCATGGTATTCCAGGAATTTTAACCAATTGGTCGGGACCAGGAGTGCAAAACGGAGTGTTTTATGCCGATTTAGCCGGACCGGGTAGTCATACTTTAAACATTGGCTACCTCTATGCTTCACAGCCCGATTGCCCAGTAAATTCCAGTTTGCAATTATCGGTTAACAATTTCCCAACACCTACCATTAGCAGAAATGCGGGCGTGCTAAGCTGTAATCAAAGTGGCTTTAATTACCTCTGGTTGTTAAATGGTAGTCCGGCGCCGGGTAGCAATAATATGCAGAATTACAACCTTACGGTTAATGGTAGCTACTCGGTTGAGATTAGCGATGCGAATTGTAGTTTGGAATCGGATGCCATTGATGTGATCGACATGAGTTTAAACAGCTTAAAGGCACAATGGACCTGGCAAGTTTATCCTAATCCTACTACCTCTAAGCTTAATTTCAGCTTGCGAAATCCAGGGGTGGCCCAAGTATCGATTTACTTATACGATGCCCGTGGTGCCTTGGTTTACAACGATAAACGTTTAGTAAATGGCACTCGCATTAAGGAGGATTTAAGTGTTAGTGCTTTCGCAGATGGCATTTATCACCTAAAGGTGGTGGCTGGAGAATTGGAGTTCCACGAAAGTATTCGCAGGCATTAGCAATGGGGGTTTTCTGCTAAATCACTAAGAAAGAAAGCCCCTTTATTCTCTTTTTGAGCCAGGGAATCTTCTACGACAGCCTTGGCCACAGAAAGCATATTATGGAGGATTATATCTTGAGTTTGAATCTCAGGGCTTATTTGAGCTTCGGAGATAAATGTATTGATCGCTTCAAAGGCTTGCCTTAAACCTTCTTTACTGCGATAGATGCCTACTTTCTCAAACATAAGATGCCTAAGCTTTTCGATGGTTTTTGAGGCATCTGGATAATGAAACTGCTCTGGGGCGGAGGATTGTTGTACTGTGGAAGCTAAGGATAAATTTAGCTTGGAGGCGGCCCTTTTAGCAAAAACCAAAGCCTCTAATAAGGAATTTGAAGCCAGTCGATTAGCACCATGCAAACCAGTGCCCGCCACTTCCCCGATGGCCCATAAGCCAGGAACACTAGTTTTTCCCCAAGCGTCTGTGGCTATTCCTCCACAGAAATAGTGTGCCGCGGGAGTAACCGGAATAAGGTCTTTCTTAAAATCAATATGTGGAAACTCCTCCAAAATAATGTTTAGGATAGTAGGAAATTTGGCCCTTAGCTTTCGCTGATCGAGATGTCGTAAATCTAAAGAAACATGATCCCTAGAATCTTGGGCTATCTCCTGATAAATTGCTCGGGAAACCACATCGCGTGTGGCGAGGCTACCTAAAGGATGGTATTTATACATAAAGTCTTCGCCTTCCTTATTCCTCAAAATTGCTCCAAAACCCCGCAATGCCTCAGAGATTAAAAAGTCTCGACCCCCTTTTCGTGGAAACACCGTGGGGTGAAACTGCACAAAAGCTAAGTCTCTCATTTTGGCCCCCGCTTGAATAGCCAAAGCTAAACCATCACCAGTGGCCGCCTCCGGATTAGATGTTTTACGGTATAAATAAGCTGCTCCTCCAGTTGCTAAAACGGTATTTGACGATCTATACTCTATAGCCTCCTCACCACTAGCCACCGTGAGTCCAATGCAAGCACCCTTAGAATCTAAGCTTAAGCTTTGGACCACCTGATTTTTATGCAATTGAATATTGTCTTTGCTTACACAGGCCGCCAATAAGGCTTCCACTATGCTTCGGCCGCTATGATCGCGGATATGCAAAACTCTTTTGGCGCTATGTCCTCCTTCCCGGGCTAATTCTAAAATATCTGAAGTCCGATCAAAGTTCACTCCCCAGTCCATTAAATCTTGCATCCTTAAGGGCGCCTCTTCCACTACCAGTTTTACTATTTCAGGATCAGAAAGTCCATCGCCAGCCACCAAGGTATCTTTAATATGTGCCTTAAAGGAATCGCTATGTTGATCCATTACTGCCGCAATTCCACCTTGGGCATAATAGCTATTAGAATCGAAAAACTCACCTTTACTTAGAACACAAATGGACCGATTGGGAAAGCGTTTAGCGGCATATAAAGCGAAGCTCAAACCAGCCACGCCAGCTCCCACCACTATAATATCGCGTTCTAGCATCAGCTCATTTCAAACATGCGCTCCAAAGGTTTTAGAGCTTCTGTGATTATCGTATCGCTTAGGTGGATTTCTGGCTTTTCATCGCGCAAACAATTGCGTAGTTTTTCCAAGGTATTCACCTTCATAAAAGCACATTCGCTGCAAGCGCAAGTATTATCTTCTAGTGCGGGAGCTGGAATAAGAGTTTTATGAGGAAGGCGTTTTCGCATTTCGTGTAAAATGCCATGCTCGGTGGCCACAATAAAGCTCGAGCTGGCATCTTCCTCTGCAAAGCGCAATAAAGCGGCGGTAGAGCCAATAAAGTTTGCCACTTTTAGGATATGTGGTTCCGACTCTGGATGAGCGATAATTTTAGCCTCGGGATGCTCTTCCTTCAGATTTAAGATTTTCTCAAGATCGAAAGCCTCATGTACTATGCAGGCTCCATCCCAAAGTTTCATTTCTCGACCACTTTTCTTATTGAGGTATTTTCCCATATTCACATCCGGGGCAAAAATCACCGGTTGATCTTTGGGAATAGAGTCGATTATTTTTTCGGCATTAGAGCTGGTGCAAATGATATCGCTCAAGGTTTTAACCTCTGCCGAGCAATTGATATAGCTTACCACCAAATGATCGGGATGCGCTTCCCGGAAGGCTTTAAACTCGGAAGGTGGACAAGACTCTGCCAAGGAGCAACCTGCATCAAGATCGGGTAAAACCACCTTTTTTGTAGGATTTAAAATCTTGGCGGTTTCTGCCATAAAGTGCACCCCCGAAAACACGATCAAGTCCGCCTCGGTCTCCGCAGCTTTCTTCGATAAAGCTAAGCTGTCGCCGACGAAATCTGCGATATCTTGAATTTCCGGCACTTGATAATAATGGGCAAGGATAAGGGCATTCTTCGCCTCTTTTAAGGCACGAATTTCTTGCACCAATGCATCGTGATTGGCACTATTGTTCATTTCCATGGATTTGAAGGCAAAGCTATCATGGGGAAAAATTAGAGTCTATGATAAATATCAGCTTGAGCTCGGGGGCTTTTTTTAATCAATTACTCCTTAGTCAATAAACAGCCAGAAGGCAGGGTCCAGCAAATCACCTAAAATTTCCTTTCGTCTGCTCACTACAATAGGGAGAAAAAATGTCAGAATCTTAGTTCTAATTCTTTAAGAAAAAACAAAAAAGCTAAGTTTGAAGTCTCTTTAATCTGATTATGAAATATTATTCGCTTTTACTTGCACTAAGCCTTGCTTTTTGTGCAGAGGCCTCACATGTTGTTTCAGGATTTTTTAACTATCGTGTATCCAGTGACTCGCTATTCATTGAACTTCATATTATTAGCGATGGTGATATGTCCTCTCCTCCGGGTGCTTATCCTGGCGGTCACACCCCTTTATCTGGCCCTATAAATTTAGACTTGGACTATCAACCTTCTAGAATCCTTTTTTATACATATAATGACACCGACTGTGTTGGTAGCTTGAACTATGAACAGCATGTTTACACGGGAGCTCTGAGTCTAGATACCCTTAGCCCAGTTAGTCAAGGCTACACTTTCAATTACAATTTGGTTTGGATAAAAGATGGAATAAACCTTCCCTCAACAGTAATAGATTTAAGTTTTACTATTTTTCCTAAACTAGATTCGAACGGCGTACTTGACTGGCATCCACACAGCAATTTTGGGGTTATTGAAAACTCTTTGTACGAGGCATTTGGAAATACCCGAAACAAAATTCAAATACTTGAAGGCTGCAATGCAACGGGCGTAGATTCCTCTAGCTCTCAATTAGTGCCTCCTATTTCACCTTCTGGCCTTAACTACACTCAAGGGTTTTCTGGAAGTCAGCCTTTACCCGATACTTCTGAAGGATTTAGTAATGGAGTGTTGGTCTTTAACAGTTTAAGTAATTCTTTGGAATTTGGTGCCAAGGATGGCTTTTACGTTCCGGGAACCTATGTGATTGCTATAGACTATCAACTTTCGTCTCAGGGTCAAGTTGTATCAAGTCAGCATTTTAATGGCCGAGTTATTCTAAACGACATTAACACAAATCTTGCTAAACCAACTATTACTCTTAGTACCCCTGATACAAGTTTCCAAGGAAACCCAGACTCTACAGTACTTAACTATGACTTGTACCTGGGAGAACAATTGTCCGTTGATATCACGGCAAACAGCAACATTCAAAAACCACTTATCCTGCTTGACAGTGTACTAGCCAACCAATGCTATTTTAGTACAGGAGCTAATTTCAATAAACCTAGCCTTACTAATCTTAACAGCAATGGCCTTTTTACTACCCTAGACAGCAATAAGATTAATTTTAGCTGGAACCCACTTAGTGATAATTTTAAGCAGGAATTTGGCGATTACGAGTTTGCTTTTCGATTTGTACTTGATTCATGTGAGGCAAGTCCCAGTTTATGTTTGATTAAGGTTCGATTGAGAGAACCGGCCCATATAAATGCTTTCAATAAGCCTGTAGACACCATAAAAAACTGTGGTGCACTTGCGGCCCTAATTCAAGGAAAATACAACTATAACGATAGCCTCCATTGGTCACCAGGAACTTGGGTTGTAGATTCTACCAATCGCAATACTCAATTAATTACTGGAAATTATGGTTGGCTTTATTTGAAAGATACCCTTAACAGAAAACTGGATAGCGTATACCTTGATCAATCTAGCTTAAGCATTAATGCCACTCTAAATCTTCTTGGCAATTACGTGGTTTTAAACACCAACGCGCCAGCTGGGGGCACTCAGACTTGGACGCTTTCAAACGCCATAAACCTTAGAAGCAACAGCAAGGACAGTCTCCCAATTCTGGGTTCAGGAAGCTATTCCCTCAACATTCTCGCAAACTCCACTCACTGTTCCATCAGTTCAGATACTCTCACTCAAAACCCTGGACCAATATATAATGCAAACCTTAGCTCTGGCCGATTTAATAAAATGGCCCAAGACCAAAAGGTGGTAATCAAGGGCTCGGAGGATCTTAGTTTCAGTCAGAGGCTCACTATGCCACAGGGGATACGAAAGGTTGATGAGCTCTATCTTTTTGGTTTCAGAGCTATTGATACTAGTATCGCAATGAACTTAGAGCTTGAGATTATCACCAATCAAGGGAGCATCCCTATTTCAGTTCCAATTAACAATAGAGAATACCTTCAAATTCCTTTGGGCCAAGATGCCTTTATTCTAGATTCGCTAAACGAGGCTACTATTTTATTTAAAACCTTGGATAATATGGAGCTTCAAATGATTCAAAGCTCGGATCTAAGTATTACTAATGACAGTTTGTATTATTCGGAGTTTAAGGAGCACTATATTGATTCTTCTGGAACTAATCAAAGTCGAACTACAGATTTAAGATTCCCCTTAGGTATTAAAATGGATCCTAGCGTAGGGCTTCAAGAAGAAACATTTGCAGATTTAAATATTGATCTTTATCCGATTCCTTCTAAAGGTAGATTAGAGCTTAGTTCAGATAATGACCTTAGCGATCAAGCCTACTGGATTTACAATCTTAGTGGTCAAACTTTAATGGAAGGTAAGCTTGACGGGAAGCGACACTCTTGGAATTTGAATCATTTGAGTCCAGGAGTTTACTTTCTAAAGATAAAAGACGGAAGAACCTTTAAGTTTAGTCTAGTAGACTAAAACCATTTAAGTTTAGAAAATAATTCTGGGCCCCCGAAGAACAGCGTATTAAGTATTAAGTTGTTTCATCACGGGAGCACAAAGGTCCCAGAGTTTTTGCAGCCCAGGGCTGCAGAGCACGCAGAGCCCAAGCTCACTGAAAACCTCACCCACTAGCAAAGACCAAAATCCCACCAGAATCAAATCTAAAAGTGAGCGCAGCGAAAGTACTTTGTACTAAATACTAAAAGCGAACAATTGAGCGTACTCATCTAACAGCTCTCTGCTTTCAAAAAAACAAATTCGGCATATCATGTGTCATATCAAACCCTT
>CATMQD010000078.1 GCA_950073045.1 uncultured Flavobacteriales bacterium
GCGCTCTTTGATTAATCTTAAAGGCATCATTAAAGGCATCAACTTGAATGTAGGCACGACTAATGGTTCGCAGAATCTCAGCATAGTCTTTATTAATGGTATCATGCCGATCCCATTGACTTAGGCTTTCAAGGCCTTTATTAATTACCGTCTCGTACTCGCCTGCTTGAAAGATCCTCGTTAGCGAATCTACTGAAAAAGCATCTTGTGCATTAAGCTGCTGATGGCCTATCCCTAGGTATAGACCAAAAAGCAGTACTAAAATCCTTTGCGTCAAATCTTCTTCATTTTTATAGCAGTTTAAGATAGTTGAAAAAAAGAAATCCCGGCTCACCGAAAAAAATTCGATTGCCGGGATTTTCAATATGTGGAGAAAAAGAGTTTAGTCCTTATTCTCGTCGTCCTCCATTTGCTCTTTAAGCTTGCTTAAAGCATCAAGATCACCTAAGGTAGAACGCTCTACATTAGAGTTGATTACTTTAACCGCTTTCTTAGCTTGGGCGCGATCCACTTTTTGCTTTTCAGCTTTCACTGCTTTGTGAAGCTCAGTGTGAGAAGCTACAACGCGACGGGCATCTGGATTGAATTCAATGATTTTGAAATCAATATGCTCATCAGCTGCTACTTCAGAGCCGTCTTCTTTCACCATGTGACGAGAAGGAACAAATGCCTCAACACCAAGGTTTTCGAATACAATCTCAGCACCTTTATCCACTTTGCGAAGTACTTTACCTTCAATTACGCTACCTTCTTCAAGAAGAGTGGCATAAGTTTCAAATGGATTGTCTTCAACTTGCTTGTGACCTAAGCTTAAACGACGGTTTTCTACGTCGATGTCCAATACAACAACTTCTAGCTTAGCACCAACTGCGGTAAATTCGCTTGGGTGTTTAACTTTCTTAGTCCAGCTAAGGTCGCTGATGTGGATTAATCCGTCGATACCTTCTTCAAGCTCTACGAATACACCGAAGTTAGTGAAGTTACGTACTGCACCTTCATGCTTAGAACCTACAGGGTATTTAGTGGTGATATCAGTCCAAGGGTCAGTAGACAATTGCTTGATACCAAGAGACATTTTGCGCTCTTCACGATCAAGAGTTAATACTACTGCTTCTACCTCGTCACCAACTTTCATAAAGTCTTGAGCAGAACGTAAATGGGTACTCCAGCTCATTTCACTTACGTGAATTAAACCTTCTACACCCGGAATGATTTCTACGAAAGCACCGTAATCGGCAAGTACAACTACTTTACCTTTTACTTTGTCACCTTCTTTCAATTCAGAATCCAAGTTATCCCATGGGTGAGCTTCAAGCTGCTTCAGACCCAATTGGATACGAGTTTTGTCTTCGTCGAAATCCAAAATTACCACGTTCATAGTCTGGTCCAATTCTACCACTTCGCTTGGGTGGTTGATACGGCTCCAGCTTAAGTCGGTAATGTGAATTAAACCATCTACACCACCAAGGTCGATAAACACCCCGTAAGAAGTGATGTTTTTCACCACACCTTCTAGTACTTGACCTTTCTCTAGTTTGCCGATGATTTCGCGTTTCTGTTCTTCTAGATCCGCTTCGATCAGGGCTTTGTGAGATACCACAACATTCTTGAACTCGTGGTTGATCTTAACGATCTTGAATTCCATGTTTTTATCAACGTAGGCATCATAGTCGCGGATAGGCTTCACGTCGATTTGAGATCCAGGCAAGAAGGCCTCGATACCAAATACGTCTACGATCATACCACCTTTAGTACGACATTTGATGTAACCTTTTACAACTTCTTCGTTGTCGTGAGCTTCGTTCACGCGGTCCCAAGCTTTAATAGAGCGGGCCTTACGGTGAGAAAGTACTAACTGACCTTCTTTATCCTCAGTCTTATCTACTAATACCTCTACAGTATCGCCAGTTTTAAGATCAGGATTGTAACGGAACTCGTTAAGGGAGATCACCCCTTCTGATTTATAACCGATATCAACGATAGCCTCGCGATCGGTCATATTAATCACCTTACCTTCGGTAATGGTGTGCTCATCTATACTAGTAAGGCTTTCCTCATAAAGCTTAGTGAGCTCCTCACGCTGAGCTTTACCTTTAGAAGCAATTCCATATTCGAATTCTTCCCAGTCAAACTCGGTAGTTTCCTCTTCAACTGGAGCTTCAACCTTTGCTTCCTCTGCAGGAGCTTCAGCTGCTTTTTCTTCAGTAGTTTCGGACTTAGTTTCAGCAGTAGCCTCAGCTGCTGCTTCGTTTGTAGCTTCGGGAGTATTGATTACTTCCTCTTCTACTTTTTTGTTTTCTTCTGACATGCAGAAATCGTTTGTATTCCGTGCTGTTTAGATTATTGAGGAGAAACCAGCGACGAAAGTTATTTTACATCAAATTGATTACGAGCCTTTTTCTTATCTTACAACTCCTCCGAAAAAGGAGTGCAAAGGTAAATTTATTTTTTTGAAAACCAGAAGATAGCATCTGACATTTATCAATGTAAATGAAAGAACAATAAGCAGCCTAATGCTCAGTGCTAAAGCAGAATTCACATGTAGAGCTTGCTGCTCTGCATAAATGGTGCGAACCGCGTTTTTAAAAACAAAAAAGCCGATACATCCCTGCATCGGCTTTTCCATTTTATGCGATTCGGATTAGGCCCCGAATTCTTCCTTCAATAACTTGGTAGTGGTAGACCCAGGACGCTCGATTGGCATTCCTAAGGCACGGTCCCAAATAAGACTTGCCAAAGTTCCTAAAGAACGGCTTACCCCGAACAATACGGTATAGAAATCATATTCCGTTAAGCCATAATGCATTAGCAATTGACCTGAGTGGGCATCCACGTTTGGCCATGGGTTTTTAACCTTTCCTAGTTCTTGCAATACGCTAGGCACTACTTCGTAGATACGGCTAATCAATAAGAATAATTCGCTTTCTGGCATGTGCTTCAAGGCAAATTCTCTTTGAGCGGTGTAACGTGGATCAGTTTTACGTAAAACAGCATGTCCGAATCCAGGAATTACTTTCCCCTCATCTAAGGTCTTGCGCACATAGCTTTCAATTGCTTCTTTACTTGGTAAGCCACCGCCTAATTCATCGCGCATGGCAAGCGTCCAGCGAATTACTTCTTGATTGGCCAAACCATGTAATGGACCTGCTAAGCCATTCATACCTGCAGCAAAGGATTGGTAAGCATCACTAAGGGCAGAACCCACCAAGTGAATGGTATGTCCGGAAACATTACCACCTTCATGATCGGAATGAATAGTAAGGTAAATGCGCATTAACTCGCGGAATTCCTCATTATTAAAGCCGAGCATATGGGCGAAGTTACCACCCCAGTCTAAGGTGTTATCTGGAGCAATGTGATCACCATTATGGTAAGTACGACGGTAGATATAGGCGGCCACGCGAGGAAGACGAGCGATAAGGTTCATCACATCTTCGTAAGTAGGCTGCCAGTAATCTTTTTTATTGATACCATCGCGATAAGCAGTATGGAATTCGCTTTCGGTGCGTAAGGCCATAATACCCGTTACGAACTGGGTCATTGGATGGGTATCGGTTGGTAATGCATCCAAAGTATTGAACACATGTTGTGGCACTTCAGCACGTTTTTGCCATTCTTTGGTAATGCTGGCTACAGCTTCTTCACTTGGCAGCTCATCAAAAAGCATCAAGTAAAAAATACCCTCTGGTAGAGGCTCGTCGCCACCAGGTGCTTTAGGTAATAATTCCTGCAATTCTGGAATCGAGTATCCGCGGAAGCGAATACCTTCTGCTGGATCTAGTTTGGAAGTTTCGGTAATCAGAGCCTTTACTCCACGGATACCACCGTAAAGTTGACTGATTTTCACTTCGCTAACTACTTTATCACCGTGAGCGGCCAAGAAATCTTTAATCTCTGAAGCTGCGGGGCCGATCTTGGAGGAAAAGTGTTCTTTTAAGTTTTCCATCTAAATTTTTTATTTAATGAATTTGAAATTGGTTCCGAGGTATTTTGCGCTTTCGCCCAACATTTCCTCAATTCGTAGTAATTGGTTGTACTTCGCCATCCGATCACTACGTGAAGCAGAACCGGTTTTAATCTGACCTGTATTCAGAGCTACCGCTAAATCAGCGATAGTAGAATCTTCCGTTTCACCGCTGCGGTGACTCATAACGCAAGTCATGTTATTAGCCTGCGCTAAACTCACTGTTTCGATGGTCTCAGTCAGAGTACCGATTTGATTCACTTTAATTAAAACAGAGTTCGCCGCATTTTGATCGATGCCTTGTTGAACTCTTTCTACATTGGTAACAAATAAATCGTCACCAACTAATTGCACGCGATCTCCAATAGCGGCATTCAATTTTGTCCAGCCTGCCCAATCGTCCTCATGCAAACCATCTTCAATTGAAATAATAGGGTATTTATCTACCCATTCCGTCCAATAGGAAACCATTTCATCGCTGCTTCGTTTCGCTCCATCGCTGAAGGTGTAAACCTTTTCATCAGCATTATAAAACTCACTAGCAGCGGCATCCATTGCAATATAAATCTGCTCTCCCGCTTTAAAACCAGCACGTTCGATTGCAGTTAAAACAGTTTCAATGGCCTCTTCATTTGATTGAATATTAGGGGCAAAACCACCTTCGTCGCCCACATTGGTGCTATATCCTTTTTCCTTCAATACCTTTTTAAGGTGATGAAAGATTTCGGTACCCCAGCGCAAGCCTTCGGAAAAAGTGCTTGCTCCAAAGGGCATCACCATAAACTCTTGAAAGTCGATGGCATTATCTGCATGCTCACCGCCATTCAAAATATTCATCATAGGAACAGGAAGGGTGCGTGCGTTTTCCCCACCTACGTAGTTGTATAAAGTTTGTCCCGTTTCAATGGCTGCTGCCTTGGCCACGGCTAAAGAAACCGCAAGGATAGCATTGGCTCCCAAGTTTGCTTTATTAGGCGTACCATCAACATCAAGCATTCGCTGATCAATATCCGCTTGATCGGTAACAAACATGCCCACGATTTCCGGAGCAATTTTCTCGTTTACATTATCTACCGCCTTTTGTACTCCTTTACCCATCCAGTGGTCACCGCCGTCGCGCAATTCCACTGCTTCGTGCACCCCAGTAGATGCGCCAGAAGGAACCGCGGCACGACCTAATGCGCCATTTTCAGTAAGTACGTCAACCTCTACGGTTGGATTACCTCGACTATCGAGGATTTGACGAGCATGAATGCCGGAAATTATAGCCATGTTTTAAGATTTAGATTGTTTGATTTGCTCTACAAATTGATCAAAAAGGTATTCGGAATCGTGTGGCCCAGGGAATGCCTCTGGATGATACTGCACACTACTTACCGGTTTTTCTTTCAGGCGTAAGCCTTGCACACCATTATCATTAAGATGACGGTGAGTAAGCTCTACTGCATCGTTCTCTTCAATTGCTTCCATGCTTACTACGAAGCCATGGTTTTGAGTGGTGATTTCCCCCTTACCAGTCATCACGTTTAGCACCGGGTGGTTAATACCACGGTGACCTTGATGCATTTTATAGGTAGTGAGTCCTTGTGAAATCGCAATAAGCTGGTGTCCTAAACAGATTCCAAAAACTGGATAACCTGAATTCACCATTTCATTTACGATAGTCACGGTATTTTCCATTGCCGCTGGATCTCCAGGGCCATTAGAAATAAACAATCCGTCGGGGTTCCAAGCTTTCATTTCTTCCAGACTTGTATCCATTGGGAAAACCTTCATATAGCAATCGCGATTGGCGAAATGCCGAAGGATATTCCTTTTCACCCCTAGATCGAGTACCGCTAATTTATGTGAGGCGCTTTCTTCTCCGAAGAAAAATGCCTCTTTGGTAGCTACCTTGGAAGAAAGCTCTAAACCTTCCATTGAAGGTACTTCACTTAATTCTTTTTTCAAGGCATCCAAATCTTCGGTATGAGTACTTATGATGGCATTCATTGCTCCCTTGCTACGAATATGGCGCACAAGAGCGCGCGTATCCACATCAGAGATCACGAGTTTACCGTTTTCCTCAAAATACTTTAGGAGCGAATTATCGGCTCCATAACGACTATGTTGGAAACTGAAATTCTTACATATTAAGCCGGCGATCTTGATGGAATCAGATTCCACTTCATCGTCCTTTACCCCATAATTCCCAATGTGGGCGTTGGTGGTAACCATCAGTTGGCCATAATAGCTAGGATCGGTAAAGATCTCCTGATAGCCGGACATACCGGTATTAAAACAAATTTCACCGGTCGAGGTTCCTTCTAAACCTACCGATCTCCCCCAAAATGTTGTACCATCCTGTAGAATGACTACTGCTTGTTTACGTGTAAAATTGGCCATCTGCTAAAAACTGTTCAAAGTTAATTCCTAAAGCAATCATGCACAAAAAAAGGGATAAGAACTAAAGTCCTTATCCCCTTTTATATTCTTAGAAGAAAATCAACTACTCGCCTTTCTTTTCTTCTTTATCATCTTCCTTCGGAGCCTCAGCCTCAGCTTTGCTCTCGTCCTGAGTTTCAGCAACAGGGGTTTCAGCCGCAGCTTCTTCCTTTGGTGCTTCCTCAGTAGCTACTTCTTCTTTCACTTCAGTTTTAGCATCGCTGCTAGCTGCTGGTTTAGAAGACTTGCCTCCGCGACGACGGCGCTTAGACTTAGTAGCCTCTTCTTTTGCGTTGGTGTAAAGCTCGTTAAAGTCAACCAGCTCAATCATGCACATCTCAGCATTGTCACCTAAACGCGTACCGGTTTTAATGATACGAGTGTATCCGCCTGGACGGTCACCTACTTTAGCTGCAACTTCGCGGAACAACTCGGTTACGGCGTGCTTATTCTTCAAGTAAGAGAATACGATACGACGATTGTGAGTGTTATCAGTCTTTGATTTAGTAATCAAAGGCTCTACGAAGTTTTTAAGGGCTTTCGCCTTAGCAACTGTAGTATTAATACGCTTATGCTCGATAAGGCTATTCGCCATATTGGCCAACATGGCCTTACGGTGAGCGGTTTTTCTACCGAGATGATTTATTTTCTTTCCGTGTCTCATCGGTTTACTAGTCCTTGTCTAATTTGTATTTCGTGATATCCATACCGAAGTTCAGACCTTTGCTTTCCACTAACTCATCAAGTTCGGTAAGAGACTTCTTACCAAAGTTGCGGAATTTCATCAGGTCGCTCTTGGTATAGGTTACGAGATCCCCTAAGGTATCCACTTCGGCTGCTTTAAGGCAGTTCAAAGCACGTACTGAGAGATCCATATCCACCAATTTGGTTTTCAAAAGCTGGCGCATGTGAAGAATTTCCTCGTCATACTTATCCGCTTCGGAAGTAGTATTATCTTCAAGAGAAATCTTTTCATCGCTTACAAGCATGAAGTGCTGGATTAAAATCTTAGCAGCTTCAGTTAACGCCTTCTTAGGATGAATAGAACCATCAGTGGTGATATCTAAAATCAACTTTTCAAAGTCGGTTTTTTGTTCAACACGATAATTCTCGATACTATACTTTACGTTCTTAATTGGGGTGTAGATAGCATCAACGGCAATTGTACCAATAGGCGCTCCGCTTTTCTTGTTCTCTTCAGCAGGAACATAACCGCGACCTTTTTCTACAGTAATATCCATAGAGATGCTTACTGAAGGGTCTAAGTTACAGATCACCAAATCAGGGTTTAACACCTGAAAAGAGGTGGCAAACTTGCCAATGTCACCAGCAGTCAGACGTTCCTGACCGCTAATGCTCATGTTGATACTTTCACTGTCATTCTCCTCGATCTGACGCTTAAAGCGCACTTGTTTCAAGTTAAGAATGATTTCAGTTACGTCTTCTACCACTCCTTTGATGGTGGAGAACTCGTGATCCACGCCTTCAATGCGAACCGAAGTAATGGCGAAGCCCTCCAATGATGACAAAAGAACCCGACGCAATGCGTTACCTACGGTTAGACCGTAACCGGGCTCCAAAGGCCTGAACTCAAATTGACCTTCAGTGTCGGTCGCTTGGTTCATGATTACCTGATCAGGCTTCTGGAAATTTAAGATCGCCATATGGGTAGGGATTAAGATTATTAATTATTTAGAGTACAATTCTACGATGAGCTGCTCCTTGATGTTTTCAGGAACCTGCGCTCTCATAGGTACGCTTAGCATTTTACCGCTAAAAGATGAACTATTCCACTCCAACCACTCTAATGGTTGTTTACGAGTAGATAGTGAATCACTAACCGCTTGAAGTGACTTAGACTTCTCACGTACTGCGATAATATCACCAACTTTTACTTGGTAAGAAGGAATGTTAAGCACTTCCCCATTAACAGTAATATGACGGTGACCTACCAGCTGACGAGCTGCACGACGAGTTGGAGCGATGCCTAAACGGTAAACGATGTTATCGAGACGGCTCTCACACAATTGAAGTAATACCTCACCGGTAATACCTTTTGCACGAGATGCACGGTCGAACATATTTGCAAATTGACGTTCTAGAATACCATAGGTATACTTTGCCTTTTGCTTTTCCGCCAACTGAATCGCGTATTCTGATTTCTTCCCACGACGACGGTTTGGACCGTGTTGACCGGGAGGATAATTTTTTCTTTCTAAGGCACGATCTGGTCCAAAAATTGGATCCTGAAATTTACGTGCGATCTTGGAAACGGGGCCTCTGTATCTAGCCATTACTCTTTAATCTAAATAGTTGATTAAACTCTTCTTCTCTTGGGTGGACGACAACCATTGTGTGGGATTGGAGTTACGTCAACGATTTCTGTAACTTCTACTCCACTGTTATGGATGCTACGGATAGCAGATTCACGACCATTACCTGGACCTTTTACGTAAACCTTTACCTTCTTTAATCCGTATTCTGCAGCTTTAGTTGCACAATCCTCGGCAGCCATTTGAGCAGCGTAAGGGGTGTTTTTCTTAGAACCACGGAATCCCATTTTACCAGCACTAGACCAAGAAATTACCTGACCACGAGTGTTAGTAAGAGAAATAATGATATTGTTGAAGGATGCGTTGATATGTGCCTCTCCGGCTGCTTCTACAACGACATTGCGCTTTTTGGTTGCTTTACCTTGCTTCTTTGCCATGATGCGTCAAATATTATTTAGTCACCTTCTTCTTGTTCGCAACAGTCTTACGGCGACCCTTACGCGTACGTGAGTTATTCTTGGTGCGCTGACCGCGAAGAGGTAAGCCCGCACGATGACGGATACCACGGTTACAACCAATGTCCATAAGACGTTTGATGTTCAATTGGATCTCTGAACGCAATTCACCTTCTACGGTATAATTGTCAGAAATAATACCACGGATAGATGTTAATTGATCGTCATTCCAATCACTAACCTTGATATTAGGATCGATTCCGGCCTCTTCAAGGATCTTTACAGCACGGCTACGGCCGATGCCGAAGATATAGGTAAGGCCGATTTCGCCTCGCTTATTTTTTGGTAAATCAATACCAGCAATTCTCGCCATATCAGCTTTTTATTAACCTTGTCTTTGTTTGAACTTGGGATTCTTCTTGTTGATCACGTACAGTTTGCCTTTACGACGTACGATCTTGCAATCTGCACTTCTTTTTTTCAATGATGCTCTTACTTTCATAATCTTAGTATCGGTAAGTAATACGTCCTTTGGTTAAATCGTAAGGTGACATTTCTAATTTCACCTTATCACCTGGAAGCAGTTTAATATAATTCATTCGCATTTTTCCGGAGATGTGCGCGGTAATTACGTGTCCATTCTCCAATTCAACTCGGAACATAGCATTACTTAATGCTTCTACGATAGTTCCGTCTTGTTCAATTGCCGATTGTTTAGCCATAATTATTCTCCTTAGAATGCGCTAACCGCTCTTCCTTTAAGTTTTCCATTTTTCATTAAACCATCATAATGACGATTCAATAGGTAGCTCTCAATTTGCTGTAGAGTATCTAGTACCACACCAACCATAATTAGTAGACTAGTACCTCCGTAGAAATATGCGAACTGGGTATTAACACCAGCAATCATTGCGAAAGCTGGTAATATGGCCAAGATGGCCAAGAAAATGGATCCCGGTAAGGTGATACGTGACAATACCGTGTCCAAGAATTCAGCAGTTGCTTTCCCAGGTTTAATTCCGGGTACGAAACCACCATTGCGCTTCAGGTCTTCAGCCATTTGATTAGTGTTAACCTGAATTGCAGTATAGAAATAAGTAAACAAGATAATCATTACAGCAAAGAAGAAATTATACCAGAAACCCTGGATATCACTAAACACTGTAATTAACCAACTTGCACTGGCCGAAGCTTCTTCGCCTCCACCAGCAGTATATTGTAAAATTGTAACAGGGATAAACATAATTGCCTGAGCAAAAATGATAGGCATTACACCTGCAGCATTAACCTTTAAAGGAATGTACTGACGGGCCATATTCCCAGTAAAGGTTCTACCACCAGTAGTGCGTTTTGCATATTGAACAGGAATACGACGTACCGCCTGAACTAAAGCTACGGAGAGTAGAATAACAATTATCAAGGCTGCGATTTCCACAACGAAGAGTACTAAACCACCACCTTGATCGATTTTTGAAACCAACTCTTGGAGGAAAGCTTGCGGTAAACTCGCGATAATTCCTACCATAATAAGTAGTGAAATACCATTTCCAATCCCTTTATCAGTAATGCGCTCTCCTAACCACATCGCGAAAATTGTACCCGCGGTTAAAACAACGATACTTAAGATCCAGAACATTTCTGGGCCTACGGTTGGAACTACTCCTTGTACCTTAAGGTTTGCAACATAACCAGGAGCCTGAGCCATGGTAATACCAATAGTTAGAATCCGAGTAATCTGATTCAATTTACGGCGACCACTTTCTCCTTCCTTCTGCATTTTTTGAATGCTCGGAACGGCCATACCCAATAGCTGGATAATAATACTGGCTGAGATGTAGGGCATAATACCTAGAGCCAAGATAGATGCATTAGCAAATGCTCCACCGGTAAAGGCATTCAAAATACCGATTAGGCCACCATCAGCTTGTGACTGAAGGTTTCCTAAACTTTCAGTGTCTACCCCTGGAAGTACTACATTGGAACCCAAGCGATAAATAAGCAAAAGACCTAAGGTCAATAGGATCTTTTCCCTTAGCTCTTCAATTGCCCAGATATTTTTTACGGTATCAATAAATCGCTTCATGTTCCAGTATTATACAGTTTTCGCTTCTCCGCCTTGCGCCTCGATAGCAGCTTTGGCACTTGCAGAAAATGCGTGGGCTTCCACGTTTAACTTTCCAGTAAGTTCACCACGACCTAAAATCTTAACGCGGTCTTTCTTAGCGATCAATCCGTTTTCGATTAAAGCCTCAACGGTAATGTTCTCACTTACCTTTCCGCTTTCTACTAGAGACTGTAGGGTATCCAAGTTGATACCGTTATACTCTACACGGTTAGGGTTTTTAAAGCCAAATTTTGGAACTCGACGTTGCAAAGGCATTTGACCACCTTCAAAACCGATTTTTGACTTGTAGCCACTACGTGACTTAGCACCCTTGTGACCGCGGGTTGCAGTACCACCATGTCCACTACCCTCTCCACGAGCGATACGCTTGGTGTTTTTTACTGATCCCTTAGCAGGTTTTAAATTATTTAAGCTCATCTTAATGTCTTTCTATGCGTTAGCTTAGTTCAACTCTTCTACTTCAAGAAGGTGAGACACTTTCTTAACCATTCCCATAATCTGAGGGGTAGCTTCGTGCTCTACAACTTGATTCATCTTGCGCAAGCCCAATGCTTCCAAAGTACGTTTTTGGTTTTCTGGGCGGTTGATTTTACTGCGAACTTGTTTAACTCTGATCTTAGCCATCACAAATATCTTAACCGTTAAACACTTTATCCACACTCACTCCGCGGGTCTTGGCAATACCAGCAGCGTCGCGCAACGATAATAAAGCATCAAAAGTAGCTTTTACAACGTTGTGAGGGTTAGAAGACCCTTTAGACTTAGCCAGTACATCATGAACACCGAGGCTCTCTAATACTGCACGCATTGCACCACCAGCAATTACTCCGGTACCATTGGAAGCAGGACGTAAGAATACGCGAGCGCCGCCAAATTTACCATTTTGCTCATGGGGAATAGTGTTCTTTACTAAAGGAATACGAACAAGGTTCTTTTTAGCATCTTCGATACCCTTCTGGATAGCCTCAGAAACTTCCTTACTTTTTCCCAATCCGTAGCCAGCTACTCCGTGCTCATCTCCAACCACAACGATTGCAGAAAAACCGAAGGTACGACCACCTTTAGTTACTTTGGTAACCCTTTGAATGCCTACTACGCGATCTGTTAATTCAAGACCACTCGGCTTTACACGTTGAATATTTTTGTGTCCTTTAATCATGGGAAATCCTTAAAATTTTAATCCACCTTCACGGGCACCATCAGCTAGAGCCTTCACTCGACCGTGATACAAGTAACCACTACGATCGAACGCACAGGTTTCTGCGCCAGCTTCGATTGCTTTTTTGGCTAATGCTGCACCTACAGCCTTGGCAATATCTGATTTTGTTCCTTCTTTCGAAATCTCTTTATCCATTGATGAAGCAGCTGCAAGAGTTTTACCGCTAACATCATCGATTAACTGAGCGTAAATTTCTTTGTTTGAACGGAATACCGACAAACGTGGAATATCAGCAGAACCATTAATTCTTTTACGGATCCGTTGACGGATACGGGTTCTTCTTTGTGTTTTAGTCAGTGCCATGTCTTAATTATTTACTAGCAGTTTTACCAGCCTTCCTACGAATGTATTCACCAACAAAGCGAACACCTT
>CATMQD010000079.1 GCA_950073045.1 uncultured Flavobacteriales bacterium
AGATTACAAAGGAGCGAGCTTTGGTGATTAAACCGAATTAGTATTCTGTGTAGCTAGCCCTATTTTGGATAATGAACCTAGTGCTAGAAAGGTGAGATTCTTGCTTAAGGTGCATTGGTTGATTTATTCGAAGGTATGGCTTTCTAAACTATAAAAGCCTGAGCTTGTAATTTGTGGATTTCAAGTAGAATGTCTTTTAATAAGGTAGCGCTCATCTTCATCATGAATTTGGAAGGGATATTGCAAGATTGGGGCCAAGGTGAACTGAGACCGCTCACTTCGTTTGCTTTTAGATGTTAGACGCTAGATCAGTCGCCATGCTCCCTTTTAGATTAGTATTTAGTAGCTGGTACGCTCGCCTTGCTCACTTTTAGACTGGATTCTGCTGGGATAAAGGTCTTTGGTATTCACCAGGTCTCACGTCTAAAGTCCAGCGTCTCATCCTTCACTCCACTATCCTGGTACGCTGATATTTTAGTCCGGTGCTGATGGAGATGTTAAAGCTGCCGCCTTGCAAAGGACCCACGTAATTGTAGGGTTCATAGCTAAATCGGGTGCGTATTATCCATTCGGACCGATTGTGGTAATTGCCATTCAGAGCTTTTACCTTAAAGTCGAGATTTAAGCCAATTAGAGGATGGAAGCGAATCGGACCTTCAATCGGCGCATTGTTATTCTCAGGATTTCTACGACTAAGGTTAAAAAAACCCGCGCCAACAAAAGGGTATACTTCCCACTTATCATTCTTTACAAATTGAAAGCCAGCGCTGAGGTTCACGATGGCAGTGGTGTTTCCGGTGTCAGCACCAAAAGAATAGTCAGGATGATCTAAAGCGAGCTTAGATTTATGGGTCCCCACCTTGGCGCGTAAGTCGTAGTACCACCTATTGTGCTGGTACATAAAGCCATAGAGCAAATAGTCGAATCGATTATTGAGGTAATCGCCGTATTCTCCCGTGTTGATAGCATAGCCAAAGCCCATATCGAAACTAAAAGCGCCTGCTTCATCTACTTTATTAGAGGGGTCTAAACGCGGGGATTTTTCTAGATCCTCCATCGTCCTTGAGTACCAGGCCAGGACTATACTATCATGCTTTCCACGTTCAGTTTCCACTTGAAAACGATGTATTTCTTGCTGATAGCGATCAACTTGTTCCTTATAATGTTGATTAGCAAGGTTGTTCGCGTATTGGGAGTTGCCCCGTATTTGGTTAAGTTCTCGTTCGAGTTTGCGCGAATAGTATTCTACGATATTAAGGATTGTGGTGTTGTAGAGGTAATTAATGCTGTCTTTCGCTTCTTCTTTTATCCATGAAGTACTCCGATCTGCATAGGTATAACTTACATAGGAAGAATAATCGACGCCATTAATCTCTTCCGTGGCGTACTCATAACCCATATTAAAATGGAGATCCGAGATGAAAGGAGAATTTAATAAGGGCGTACCTTGGAAATCAGCTTCCGTTAAGGGTTCTTTCGACCAATATCTCCGGTATTCAAACTCTTGTGCAAAAAGGGAGAGGTTTAAAAGTAAAAAGGTGATTAATCCCAGGCGGATTTTCATGTGCTCGGTATTAGCTCGGAAAGATACAGTCTTTCCAATTTTAAGCACCGGTCAAAATAGTCTTCTGGTCTTCTACTGGCCTTATTTATTAGCTTTGAGCCTTCCTTAAACCCTAGAGATGATAGCCACCTGGAAGGAGCTTTACCGCACTAAAGTTTTACATGCCGTCTTGCTGGGTCAGCTCATGCTGAACCTTCCGATTTTAATTTTTCATTTTGGAGGAATACCACTTATTGTGGATTTGGAAATTGCTTGGTATTGGCGACTCTTAATAGTGCTAGGACATTTAGGTTTAGGATTTATCATCTCCTTTCGATTTTGGCAATTTATGATTACGCGGTGGCGCCTCAAGGCATTTTCGATAGTGCCGCAAGAACATTGGCTGCTCTTAAAGGATTGGGCCGAGCGTTCTAAACTTTTACATGGCGACGATTCGGCTTGGAATGATTTCGAGTTGCGCACTTTCGGTGAACATGAGGTTCTAAGCGAAATTGATGACTTGGTGCAGCACTTTGAGAGCATGGAGCAGACAAAGCTCAATTTAGAATCACCTTGGCGATTGGAGTATCGAGTTAAAAAGACTGATGCTATTATGGAATTAGTATTACGTCTGTTCTTTTTCTTTTTTGGGATATACTTGGTCTTAAAAGGCAATTGGGAAATTGGCGGTATTATTACGGTGTTGACGCTGCTAATTGGCAACAAGTCTCGATATTTCAAGTTTGGTTTTTCTCAGAAGCCTGTACTGGGCTTAAGTCAGAATGGTTTTGATTTGGAGTTGCCTACAAAGAAATACATCCCCTGGTCTGAGCTCATCGATTTAGAGTTCGATGAGTTTAAGTCAATAACCTTACATTATTACGAAAATGGAGTGCGAAGGAAGCAGCGTGTAAAATACGAGTCTTTCGATGTGCCCAATGCTCAAAAATTTCTTCGTTTGCTTAAGGTGTACTGGCGCCGATATTCTGATTATCAGTTTGAGCTATACAAAGGCCTGGCTGGTCAGAATTAATTGGTGGGGAGAAGATCGCTCACTTCGTTCGCTGTTAGGTACTAGACGCTAGATCGGTCGCTGCGCTTCCTTTTAGATTAGTACGCTTCCGCAGGTCGCTTTTAGTATTCAGTACTTAGTACATTCGTTACACTCACTTTTAGTAGAAGATCGCTCACTCTGAAAACAAAAAACCCGAGCCAAAGACCCGGGTTTTTAAAATTGTATGCGCAATTGCTTAGATAATCAACATCGCATCACCATAACTTAAGAAGCGGTATTCTTCTTTTACAGCTACCTTATAAGCTTCCATTAATAAATCATAACCAGCAAAAGCAGCGGTCATCATCATTAAAGTGCTTTGAGGGGGGTGGAAATTGGTGATCATACGATCGGCAATCTGGAATTCATAAGGAGGAAAGATGAACTTATTAGTCCAGCCGTCAAATTCCTTTAAATGTCCATCAGTGCTTACCGAGCTTTCCATGGCGCGCATGGTAGTAGTGCCTACTGCACAAACTTTTTTACGGGCATCAATCGCTTTGTTTACCACCTTGGCGGTATGATCGTAAATCATGTACTGCTCCGAGTCCATCTTGTGCTTGCTAAGGTCTTCTACCTCTACGGGGCGGAAGGTTCCTAAGCCAACATGCAGAGTTAGCTCGCCAAAGTCCACGCCTTTAATTTCTAAGCGCTTCATTAATTGCTTGCTAAAGTGCAAGCTAGCAACTGGTGCAGCTACGGCTCCTTCGTGCTTAGCAAAGATAGATTGGTAACGATCTTCATCGTCTGGCTCTGGCTCGCGATCAATGTATTTTGGTAATGGAGTTTGACCAAGCTCCTTCAATTTGGCGCGGAATTCTTCGTAAGAACCGTCGAACAAAAAGCGAAGGGTACGACCACGAGAAGTGGTGTTGTCAATTACTTCCGCTACTAGGCTATCGTCTTCACCAAAGTAAAGTTTGTTGCCAATACGGATTTTACGAGCAGGGTCTACCAATACATCCCATAAACGACTTTCAGCGTTTAATTCGCGTAAAAGAAATACCTCAATACGAGCACCAGTTTTTTCCTTATTACCGTACATACGGGCGGGAAAAACTTTAGTGTTGTTCAATACTAGGGCATCACCTTCGTCGAAATAATCGATAATGTCGCTAAACATTTTGTGCTCGATGGTTCCTTCGGCACGGTTTACCACCATTAGGCGGCTGTCATCACGGTGAGTGGTAGGGTGTTTCGCAATAAGCTCTTGTGGTAGCTTATAACTAAAGTGCGAAAGTTTCATTTTCATAGCTTACGGGCTTTGAATTGATTAGGGAAAATTAAAGAGGCGCGAAAATACAAAAAATGATGGGATGGTTTTTACCAATCCTCCCCAAAGCGTTTCTTCACCAAATTGATGAGTCGCTCTTCGTAGGGCTTTTTGTCTTCCCAATCATAGTCGGGTTTCACGAGGTTTTCTATAAAATACATCGACTCCAAATAGGTGTCGAGCGTGTTTAACTGAGATAGCACCCGGTTAAAGTCGGCCTGAGAATCATTAAACAAATGCTTCACAAAAGCAATGCGATCATTTAATCCTACCTGAATAGCTCCTTTGCCAAGCTGGTCATTAATGGATTTGGGTGCTTGGTGACCGTCGTTTAAATCACGTCGTTCGGCAGCTGGCTCAGGTGTTTTTGGACTTTCCGACTCTATTTTAGTTTCCGCTTCTTGCTTTTCAGGAGTCGGGTCTTCTGAACTTGGCTCTGGCTCGGGGGTCGATGGAGCTGCAACCGAAGGTTCATCTGCAGAAGCAATAGGCTCTTCAACTATTTCGGGCTCCTGATGAACTTCATCCTCAATTGGAGTATTTACCTCGGGTACTGGCTCAGGTTTCGGCTCAGGTTTGGCCGGGGCTTTAGGTGGCGCTTGACTTTTTGCAGGAGCAGGATTGGCAGGCTTTGGACTGGCTTTCTTTTCAGCTTCTACCTCTTCCAGGTAATTTAGAACGAGCAAACGCTCATACAGCATCTGCACTCGGGTGAGCTGTTCGGGACGCGAAAGAGCATTGTTGTTTTCTATAATAAAGTAGCATAATTCTTTCAGCTCCTGGCGAACATTGTCTTTCATCGAACGGCGTGTTTATTCCTTAGTTTTGTGCTGTAATTAAGCGAAAAATGTTCCTCGAAAATACAGTAAATCATCAAATGCCTAGCGGCTGCATCGAAGTAATCTGCGGAAGCATGTTCTCAGGCAAAACGGAGGAGCTTATTCGAAGGCTGAAAAGAGCTCAATTTGCCCGTCAAAAGGTGGAGATTTTTAAACCCATTGTAGATACTCGCTATAGCGAAGAGGAGGTGGTGAGTCACGATAATAATTCCATTCGCAGCACTTCCGTAGAAAGCAGTTCCAATATTTCCATCTTGGCCGATGGGGTAGATGTGGTGGGTATTGATGAAGCCCAGTTTTTTGACGATGGTATTGTGGATGTTTGCAATGAATTAGCCAATCGAGGCTGTAGGGTTATTGTTGCCGGTTTAGATATGGACTTTCAAGGGAAACCTTTTGGACCGATGCCTTATTTAATGGCTACTGCTGAATATGTTACTAAAGTACATGCGATTTGCGTGCGCACCGGAAACCTGGCCCATTATTCACACCGTACTGCTGCCGATCAGAAAAGAGTAATGCTAGGTGCTCAAAACAATTATGAGCCTCTTAGTAGAGCGGCCTTTAACAATATTCGGGCAGAGGAGAAAAAGCAAAAACAGTGAATAGAACCACCCGCACCATTTATGAACTGATTGATCATATACCGCCCGATCATACACCCATTAAAATTTCTCGAATCTTATTCGATAGTCGTCAGTTTACCGACGCTAAAGAAGTGGTGTTCTTTGCATTAAAGGGTTTTAATCATGATGGTCACGACTATATAGAAGAGCTATACCAAAAGGGGGTGAGGGCTTTTGTAGTGATGGATCCGCCAGAGATTAAGCATGAAGATGCCCACTATGCGGTGGTTTACGATAGCTTTGATGTTCTGCAAGTAATGGCTACTCAACTCCGAGAAGACATAAACCCAGAAGTAATTGCGGTAACGGGTAGTAATGGCAAAACGGTGGTTAAAGAATGGCTTTACCGCTTGGTAGCCGATGATTATAAAGCTTATCGTAACCCTAAAAGTTTTAACTCTCAATTAGGAGTTCCCCTTTCGGTTTGGTCGATGCCAGAAGATACCAAACTGGGAATTTTTGAAGCCGGTATTTCCATGGCTAATGAAATGCAATTCTTGGAGGGGATTTTAAAACCTAATGCGGGAATATTCACCAATATTGGCTCGGCCCACGATATTAATTTCAAATGCAAGGAAGATAAGATTAAGGAGAAATTAAAGCTCTTTAAATCGGTGAATTTCCTAGTTGCGCCAGCTCAAGATGAGGTAATGATAAACATGGTGCGCGACTTTTGCCAGGAGCATAGCGTGCAGCTTTTCGATTGGTCTTACGGCGCCAGCGAAGCGGTAGGAAATTTGGAGATTATAGAGCAAAGGGTAGATCATTGCCATTTCAAACTGCATTATAATTGGCAATGCTTTGAAGGGGAAATTCCTTTCGGAGATGAAGCTTCTATTCAAAATGCAGTTAATGCCTTATGCATGGCTTTGATGCTGAATGTTTCGGAAGAACATTTAGAAACAGCCCTTAAAAAATTGCCTGCGATTGAGATGCGCCTCGAGATGAAGGAGGGGCATCAGGATACCTTATTGATTAATGATGCCTACAATAGCGATTTTGAATCCCTGCGTATTGCACTGCACTTTTTAAAAGAACATGGCCGCGACCGGAAGAAAGTCTTAGTTTTAAGTGATATGCAAGAATCTGGCTTTGAGCCTGATGAATTATGCAGTCGTATTTCGGAAATTGTAGGAGGGGAAGATTTAGAAAGGATAGTCGCCATTGGGCCAGTGCTAAGTCAAAATCATTTGAAGCTGGATATTCCCATCCATTACTACGAAAGTACCGAGGCTTTTCTTTTAGATCGTCTTCGATTCGATTGGGAGCATCGCGCAATCCTGTTAAAAGGTTCGCGCATTTTTGAGTTTGAAAGAATCGATCGCTACTTTGCTCGTCAGCGGCACGAAACGGTAATGGAAGTGCACTTAAATAGATTAGTGCATAATCTTAATTATTACCGTTCGCGATTAGCCGAGAATACCAGGTTAATGGTAATGGTTAAAGCTTTTGCCTATGGATCGGGTAGTGAGGAAATAGCACGGGTTTTAGCCTTTCATGGGGTAGATTATTTAGCCGTAGCTTACGCTGATGAAGGGGTGGCATTAAGGAGAGCCGGTATTCAATTACCAATTATGGTTTTAAATCCCGAATCGGCCGCTTTAGATTCTTTTTTCGATTATAATCTGGAGCCGGAAATATACAGCTTGGCTCGATTTAAGGAGTTCAGCACTTTGGCCCAAGAGCGGGAAAGCGATTTAAAAATCCATGTGAAATTGGAAACGGGAATGAATCGCCTTGGTTTCACCGCCTCCGATTTAAAAGATTTTAAATTGGCCCTCCAGCAACAAACCCGCTTAAAGGTGGCTAGTATATTCTCGCATTTAGCGGCTTCAGACGATCCCGAAGAAAAGGAGTTTACACTATCTCAGATTGAGATTTTCAAGAAATTAAGTGCAGACCTAGAATCAAGTCTTGATTACCCAGTGTTAAAGCATATCGCTAATACCGGAGCAATTGAAGCTTATCCCGAGGCCTATTTTGATATGGTTCGATTGGGAATTGGATTGTATGGAGTTGCTCCACATCCAGAGGAGCAGAAACAGCTTTTACCGGTGGCAGAACTAAAGGCGGCGGTATCCCAAATAAAAGCGGTTAAGCCAGGGGATACGGTGGGTTATGGCCGTAAATGGAAGGCAGAAACTGATAATCGCATTGCGATAATATCTATAGGTTATGCCGATGGTTTTCCCAGAGCTTTAGGTGAAGGCCGAGGTAGGGTTTTAATAGGAGGTAAAACTTACCCGATTATAGGTCGGGTTTGCATGGATATGTGTATGGTGGCCATTGGCGAAGATCCGGTACAGGAAGGAGATGAGGTATTGATTTTTGGCACCGATTTGCCCGTTCAGGAAATGGCGAGGGCGATGGATACGATTGCTTATGAAGTATTAACCAGCATCTCGCCAAGAGTGAAGCGAGTTTATTTTATGGCCTAAACATTTTTCCACAAAAAAACCGCCTCTTTGCAGAGACGGTTTTTTAGAATATCCAAGTGCGGAAATCTATTCTTCCCACTTTAAAAGGTCATCCATTGTTTCACGGCTAACAGCGTGGTAATTCGGACGTGCTTTCTTGTAAATGTCGCGCGCCAACTGATCTTGCTTAGCCCCTAATAATGCTTTATAAGTAGGGGTAAGGAATTTACGACGACCAACAGAAACCAAGAAGCTTTCTACTTTAGGGTAAACGGCTTCGTAATTAGCGGCAATGGTTGGCTGGAACCAAGCGGCCGAAATTTCACTATTGTTACTCGCGGTAAAGGCATAAGCCTCATCTAGCTTAGCTAATTGCTCGGCAGTAATGCTATCGGGAATAGAGTTAATAAAGTGTAGCCATTCGTGGGTGGTCCAGTTTTGGGTCGCTTTAATATCAGCGCTACCGCTATTCATAAAGCTAGCCAGAACTTCATCTACCTTAGTAAAGCGATCACTTTCTACCGCTGGTAAATTATCAGGGATACCAGTTTCATAAATCCACTCATCTACACGTACCGCAGCATATTCTTCCTCACTCAGTAAATTGGTTTTTAAATAAGTGATAAACTCTTCGGTAGTCATTACCTGGAATTTATGACCTTGGAAATAGTTTTTCAAGAACTCGTCGAAACGCTCACGGCCAACAGTTTCTTCCATTAATCGTAAGAAGAAATAACCTTTGTCGTAAGGGATGCTGGTTACGCCATCATCGGGATTACGACCTTCTAAATCGAGCTTCAGCTTGGTGTCGTTAGGTACTTCTTTAAGCATATCAGCGGCCGCTTCTTGCAGTCCGGCGCGAGTAAGGCTGGCAAGCATTTCGGAGTATTCTCTTCCGTAAACCGCTTCCATTATACGATGCTCAAAGTAAACGGTAAAGCCTTCGTTTAACCAGAAATCGTCCCAAGTGGCATTGGTAACTAAATTACCACTCCAGCTATGCGCCAATTCGTGGGCCACAAGGCTTACTAAGCTACGATCACCCGCCAAAATGGTTGGGGTAGCAAAGGTCAAGCGTGGGTTTTCCATCCCGCCAAAGGGGAAAGAAGGAGGAAGTACAATAAGATCGTAACGTCCCCAGGCATAAGGTCCGTAAAGCTCTTCGGCTGCTTGAACCATTTTTTCGAGGTCTGCAAATTCATAGGCTGAAGCCTCTAAAAGTGAAGGTTCCGCGTAAACACCAGTGCGATCGCTAATGGCTTCAAACTCGATATTCCCTACCGAAAGGGCTAAGAGATAAGAAGGAATCGCTTGAGGCATTTCGAAATGATAAACACCATCATCTGATTTTTCCATTGGATTGGAAGCGCTCATTAAAGCCAGCATATCACTGGGTACTTTCACTTCGGCATTGTAGGTAAAGCGAATGCCTGGACTATCTTGGGTGGGTACCCAAGAACGGGCTAAAATTGCCTGACTTTGAGTGAATAAGAAGGGGTGGTTTTTATCTGCAGTTTGCTCCGCATCTAACCATTGTAATGCACGGGCATCGTCGCCAGTACTGTAGTAGATGCTCACTTTTTTAGCTTTATCGCTAATCGGAATACGTAAACCTTGACCAAGGTGATCGTCGAAGGTGCTCAGTGCAAAATCGGTTTTGGCGCCATCAACTAAAATGGAGTCTATTTCTAAATCGTAAATGTCGAAGAAGATATATTTAGCACCAGCTTGGGCTTCGATATCCCATTGGGCTAGGGCTTGAATTTCTTTATTCTCAAAATTCACTTCCGCTTTCCAGTTGAGGTGTTTCACTTTGGCCTCAGCTTTAGCGTAGGAATGCGGGTCGCTACCGGTTTCCATTGCTACTTCAGTTGTAGTCATGCTTTTTTCTTGCTTTTCTTGAGGGGTGGGATTGCAGGCTACCATCGCCAGAGCCAGTAAACCTGGCAGGAATGATTTCATTCTCATCTTTAGCTTAAATTTGGATTTGCAAGTTAAGAGTTAGCTATGAGAAGTATTGTATTACGATTACTGGTTAATACATTAAGTGTGTTATTTACTGCCTGGATTTTGGGCGACGCTGTTCAATTGAATGGTGTGGGCACCGCAATTGGGGTGGCTATTGTGCTTGGCCTCTTAAATGTATTCATTAAACCCATCTTAATTTTATTCACCCTTCCAGCCACCTTATTCACTTTTGGACTGTTCCTTTTTGTGATAAATGCCTTGGTGATTATGATTGCCGATTCCATGCTCAGTGGCTTTGGAGTAGCCAATTTCTGGTGGGCTCTTATATTTTCCTTGGTTCTTAGCTTTATTAATTCTTTACTTCGGAACTTGGGGGAGGATAGAGATAGGAGAGAATACTAATGGTTTAGCCATGCCAGAAATGGCGGGCTTTGTTGCCATTGGGAAATTGATGTGTAGCGGTTTTGAGCATGTTTTTAGTTACGGCCCCTCTAGTGCATTTGCCCTATTAATTCTCATTTTACATTTAGTTTAAGCGCATTTTCCTGCATTTGTCCGATTGTCGGGGCTACTGCCCAATTCTAGTTTTGGGCTAATAAATCTTTAATACCCAAACATGAAGAAAATAGCCTACTTCCTAAGTGTCGCAGCAATCTTAAGTTTAAGCGCTTGCGAGAAAGACGACAGCAGCGATACAACTACTAATGATCCAAATGATAATAATTCCGGTACTACCAAGCTTAGCAATAATACTTTGATTGCTGGTGCCCAGAGTGCAGAATTAAACAAGTACGCCATTGCCTCTTACACCGATATTAATACCAATAAGGAGTATATCGACATTTCGGTTTACAAGGATAACTTTGCGACCAATCGCGAGAATTATATTTTAGATTACTCTTGATGAGATCCCTACTGCTTCGAAAACCTTAGAATGGCAAAGTGGTTCTTCTGCACCGGGGGATATTAAGCCAGAAGAGTTTGTGATTTTCCCTAAAGTGGCTGATGCCAGATGGTATGGAGTATATTCAACGGATGGTTTCGCCACTACTGGTCAAATGCACGCAGAGGTGAACGGCTCAAAACTTACACTTTGGTTTGAGGATATTACCTTGGCAGATAATTACATCAGCATTAATGTTACGGCCGAAGAGGGAGTATCTGGGAAGTTCACCTTCAATATAGCGGACCTTCAAAATATTACCGAAAGACCTGTAGAGCACAAATTGGTGGCTGAGTAGTATTCGGTTAATGAATAACACTATAAGCGCCTTGAGGTCCAGTGATCTCAAGGCGTTTTTACTTCTAGTTTAATCTTAAGGTGCTGAAGATGAGTGGTCCGAGGGTGATATCCGTTTATAAACGTTTATAAGTGTTTATTCCTCTACTAGCTAACTTACTCTTTCTTTTTTCGTTTCGAGTTCTGGTTTTGAACCGATAATTAGCTGAACGATTTATTGAAATAAAGAAAAGGATTTTAGGAACAGTGGTTTTTGCATTAGTGCTAGGCTCCTGTCTTAGGGAACCAAGTATTGAGCCCAGTGAATTTATTCCACTTATACTCCCATCCGGGAAAACGGTTTCTAGCGAACACTACGCTGACTCAGTAAGGCACTGGTATTTTACCGAAGCTAGTCCACAAGAACGTTATGATTTTTGGTTTCAGAAAATTCAATTGGATTTGGATTATTTTGAGTTCGATTTGGAGCAAAGGGATTTTGTTTTGGAAATCTTTGATCACCTAGAAACATTGGATTTTGAAGCGAATGTTAAGCCCAAAAGTTCCTTCACTGAATGGGTGATTGGATGGTTACAGCGATCAGATCAATATGGTATTTCAAGAGCGCAAATGGGTCAATTCGTTTTTAGTTTAAGTCCGGCGCCCCTAGGACCTTCGCTTGGCTTAACATTTATTGATCAATGTAATTGTTCTACAGAATCAGATTGGTGTGATTTCCTAAATGAAGGTCCAAGCTCGGAATGCACGGCATTTTGTGAGGAGGAGAGTAGTCGAGGTTGTGGTACGATGTTACTTTATGAATGTGATAGAGACTGTACTTTTTAATGTTTAGTTCGAAGAATTTTAAAAGCCTGAGTTTAGGTCTGGTTTGGACCTTCATTTTTTACCTCTGTCGTAATTTCTTTTTTCAGTTTAATGATGTGGCAGTGGTTCTAGTTTCTTTCGCTTTGGGATTACTTGTACATAAGTTGCCAAGACGCTCTTGGCATTGGATGGTATTTATAAGCTTGACTTTTCCTTCGGTAAACTTTTTCTTTATCCTTGTAGATAGCAGCCTACCCTTTATTTTAGGATATTATACTTGGTTGAAAAGCGATTCTTGGAGATTTTACCTATTGTATTTATTGATGCCTTTAGGCTTGGTGGCCGATTGGATATACAGTAGCGAGGACCACAGCTATAGAATTAAAATGGGTGAAATCGATACTCTGGATTTAGTCCCCCTTCAAGGGCCTGATAATGAACGCTATCAATTAAGTGCAGACAGTATCTATTTTATAAGCTATTGGCATTTGGGCTGTCGTTCTTGTTTGATTCAGGATCGTGCTTTAAAGGTTTTTGAGTATCGGAATCAAGGTAAACCCATTAAGATTCTTTCAGTGTTTCTAGGTGATTCCACTGATCATAGGTTTAAACCAACGGTGGCCTTGTTTCATCAGCATTTCAGTAATTACTTCGATCGCTCTGAGTTTGTCCAAAATCAGTTTCAACAGAATATGGGACCAGCCCTTTTGCTTTACAAAGATGGAAGTCCTCAAAAGCTTTGGCATGGATTTACTCGTGATACTTGGGAAGCTCGTTTCATGCCCTATTATTGGCAATGGTATGCCGATAATTGATTAAGAAATATCCTTAAAGCATAAACCTAAAGCCAATATGCCATTCTAGCTTTCTTGCATCTCCATTATAATCACTTCGGTCATTAAGAAAGGAGGCTTCCACCCCCGTGTATAAACCCCAGGTGCTAAGTAGATGAGCCGAGATAAAATATTGATGAGGCATTTTATGGTCCGGATTATCCTCGCCATAGGAAAGAGGAACCGCATTTATAAAGTGCATGGTATAATC
>CATMQD010000080.1 GCA_950073045.1 uncultured Flavobacteriales bacterium
GTGGCAATTTTAAACCTAATCAGAATGTTGGGGCCCTATGGCAAGCTTTAAAGGAGCTTTGCGCGGAAAACCCCGATTTTGCCAATAAGCTGCAGCTGAATTTCGTGGGTAATGTAGATCCGGGAATCCGAAGCTCCATTGCCGAGGCTGGTTTAGAACGATTTGTAAAGGACCACGGTTATCAGGCCCACCATTACGCTACTAAGGTTATGGTGAATAGTTCGCTATTGCTATTTATTGTGCCTCAAACTAAGGACAATCAATTGATCCTTACCGGTAAATTATTCGAGTACTTAGGGTCTGGAAGCCCTTTGCTTTCCATTGCTCCTCCTAATGGAAATGCGGCAGAAATTATTAGGGAATGCGATCGCGGTCATTCCTTCGATTATCATGATGTGGAGGGAATTAAGGCTCGAATTCTTGATCAATTTAATAAATGGCTTAAAGCCGATGGAAAAGCAGAACGCTTAAACCTTGAGGCTAGTAAGGCCTATACCCGGGAAGGCAGTACTAAAAAACTGGCCCAAATTCTAAACTCCCTTAATGACTGAGCAGCTTTATAATATTTCGGATTGGCAGAGGAATTCTGACTTCTACCCAGCGGTGGAAATTCTGCTGAGTATTAAAAGCTTTGATCTCGCCGCTATTCGTCAGCGTTATTTACAAGCCCGTAAAAATTTATCGGGTAAAGGTGGAAGTGTGGAGCGCCGGGCGGTATCCCTAGGCGGTTTAGCGCAATTAAAGATGCATGGTGGTAAAGCCCAAACCTTGCATTTGGTAGAACATCTTAAAGAACCGCGCGGACTTAGTTCGGCGGGTGATCGCTTGGCTTTTTCACTAGAGAATCGGGTGATTATTATCGACGAGAATGGTGAGCATAGCTTTAGCAATCCCTGGTTTAGCTATATCCACACCGTAGCTTTTCATCCCTTAAAAAAGGATGTGGTTTTGGTAAGCAGCAGCGGTTTCGATGCTCTTTTTGAATATCATTATCCCAGCGGGGAAAAGCTTTGGGAATGGTTCGCTTGGGAGAATGGATTAAATAAAGCGCATGGTGCTGATGGAGAAGATATTTACTTGACCCGCTCAGAAGATCAGCATTTAAGCTGGCAAGCCGAAGGATTACAACATTTATACATCAGCAATCCCGAAAAGGATCATCTGCCTACCGCCCAAAGAGCGGCCTTTATAAATACTGCAAGCTACGATGCTGTTGGAAATATCCAAGCCACCCTCTTCCATGAAGGCAGTGTGCGTAGCATCAATCGCCAGGATGGCAGCAGTAAAATTATCCTAAAAGGTTTAAAATTCCCCCACGGAGGTTTTTTGATTTCTGAAGACCGAGTAATGGCTACCAATACCGGTAAAGGTGAGCTTTGGATTAAAAGTAAAAATGAAATTCAAAAATTTATTGGCGATGGTTTAGCCAATAAAGCCTCGGAAATGGGCGATGCCGAATGGTGGCAAAATGCCGTTTCTTGGGGCGACTACTTTTTAGTAATCGACTCCAATCGGAATTCCATAATTGTGCTAGATCCAAAGCAAAAGCAGTACGACCTAATTGCCTTTGATGCAAACTGGGCCGTACAAGATTTAGTTATTTTGAATGGCAGTGAACCTAGCTTTAGTGAAGTGCTAGAGCAGTACCAAGCAGAAGAATAAGGTTTAGATAATCCAGCGGATTAACTCAAAGGCCTCCGCGTAATTAGCATTAATCTGAATTCCCCTGGTTTTTGCTAATCCAAAGAAATACTCCGGATCCATATAATTCCTAAAGTTCTGAGACTGATAACATTTCAAGGCATCCATCTTAGCTTGAATATGATCTCGCTCCAGGCGGATGTGGCAATTATTGGTGAAATTAAGATTGTTCCACGGCAGCTCATAGCCGAGGATACGGGTATGCTTAAAAGCCCGCAAGCCTTCTTTATGAATGGTATTATGGTCTTGATGGATATCCAAAGAATTAGGTAATAAAACCAAATCCGGTTGTACCCTTTTTTTAAGTACAATTAGTTCTTCCAGAATAGCCTGACGATGCTCGGGAAAGTCGCGAACAGGGAAATCGTAGGTGCTAATATTCTCCTGGGCAATGCCTAGAATTTTAGCCGCATTTCCCAATTCCTTCCAAAGGGTATCGTGGGCCAAACCTTCGGGTAAAGATTTGATACAAGGTGAAAAAGCAGCGTAATGCACTTCAATACCTAAATCACAAAATCGTTTTAAGGTACCTCCCGAAGAAAACTCCCCATCATCGGGATGAGGCGCTAAGACAAGTACTTTTTTAATATCCTGAAAATCCATTAATGCTTTTTATTTGGCGCTTTCTTCAACAATTTGGCGATCTACTAAGGCTAGGCCTTCTTTAAAACTATGCGGCTTATAGCCTAATTCTTGGATGGCCTTATCGATTATAAATCCAGTTTTGGGTGGTCTTTGTGCGCGTTGGTTAAGGGTGCTGGAAGAAACAGGATTAATCAAACCCTCATCTAAATTCCAAAAGCGAGCAATCTCTCTCACCATATCAATAATACTAAAGAAATCAGCACCCGAAATATTGTACACGCCTTGCGCCTTTTGCTTGGCGGCCAAGCTACAGCCCTGAGCCAAATCTTCCGCTAAAGTTGGGGTACGGAATTGGTCATCTACCACTTTAATAGGATCACCCTTTTCCAAAGCCCCTTTGGCCCAAAGCACAATATTACTGCGGCTCATATTCTCGGCTACACCGTAAACTAATACGGTTCTTAAAATCGCATGTGGAACCGTTGAGGCCTGAATCATTTGCTCCGCTCTTAATTTCGATTCCCCGTAAAAAGATACCGGCTTAGCAATTTCATCTTCACTTAAAGGCCCCTTACTGCCATCGAATATAAAGTCGGTGCTTAAATGGGTAAGGTGACAATTATAAGTGCTGCAAGCGGCAATGATGTACGAAACCGCCTCCACATTTAATTTTAAACAACCCTCCTTATCATCCTCACATTGATCAACGTGAGTCATGGCTGCAGTGTGAATTACTGCATCTGGCTTCTCAATTTCAAATACCGATAATACCTCAGTTAAATTAGAGATATCCATAGAATGGTAGGTATAGCCGGCCTTATCATTAAGTCGGTTCTCTCCTCTGGCGGTAGCAATTAAGTCTACTTCAGGGTCATTCTTAAGTAAGTGAACAAGCTTTTGACCCAATAGTCCATTGGAGCCGGTGATTAAGATTTTCATGGTTGAATAAAAGTATTGTTAGGGTTGATTTCGGCGAGAAGTTCGTTTAAGGCCTTTATTTGGCTGGCATTGCCCAATACAAATAGGCGTGATTTAGGTTTAAGTACTTCATCACTATTGGGATTTACCGAATAATTTCCTTCCGGATCTTTAATACCAATAATGGTGCAGCCAGTTCTTTGACGGATATGCAATTCATTAAGCGTGCAGGAACGGGATTCGCCCACCAAGTCCGATAATTCTATTTCTTCCAGATTACTATCTGATGAACCTTCTACCGAAAGGTGCTCTAAGAATTCTACTATATCGGGATTCATTACTAGGCTAGCCATATGTCCACCTCCCACTCCCTCAGGCATTACCACCGAATCTACTCCTACGGCTCGTAGTTTACGTTCGGTGCTTTCGCTAGATGCGCGACTAATTAATCGGATTTTAGGGCTCAATGAACGGGCCGATATTACGACAAAAAGGTTATCAGCATCTTTACTTAAAGTAGAAACCAAAGCTTTCGCCCGATCTACACCGGCGGTTTTAAGAACTTCATCGTCGGTAGCATCGGCCTCCAAATAAAGTACATCCAGCGGTTTAATATATTGGTCGATTATCTGAGGATTGTTCTCAATAACCAATACATCTTGGCCATAGGCCAGTAATTTACGCAGGGCTCTTCTACCATTTCGGCCAAAGCCACAGAGTATAACGTGACCTTCGATTTTGCTGATGTTCTTATTCAAATTTCTGCGTTTAAGATCTGCGACCAATTCCCCTGAAATTAGCACCTGAGTGAGCAGAGTGAGGCCGTAGGCGAAAGTACCAAAACTAGCGATGATTAGGAAGCTGGTAAACCACTGTCCGGCCGGACTTAAGGCTCTTACCTCACCAAAGCCCACCGTGCTAACGGTAATAATGGTCATGTAAACCGCTTGGGTAAGGTCGTAGTCTTCTATAAGAACATAACCTACAACTCCAATAAAGGTAAGTACGCCCAAAAGGCTAACGATAGTCCGAAAACGAGAAAGGGCTGTTGCTTTGTACAAGATTTTCTAAGGCTATATATCAAGCACGGAATGGCGCTTGCTTCGCAGGTGATCTTTTATCTGAATCCAAAATGCAAGAATGAGATACAGGATTACCGGAGAGCCAAAGGTTAAAAAAGAAGTATAGATGAAATACATACGTACGACTCCCGGGGCAATGCCCATTCGTTCGCCAGAGCGGGTACAAACTTCAAACCCCCCTCTTTCTAGAAAACTTCTTAATCTCTCCATGTTGACCTAGGTGTTTAGCAACTCATTCCCAAGAGTGCAAGTTAAGCATTTTTTAGGCCGACAATAATACTCGTACCAAGTAATGCAGGCTTGGGAATCATAAGCGGAACCGATAGTTAAACCCAATTGTTCATAGCTTCTACTTATAGAGTTGTCTTCCGGTGGAATTTCCTCGAGGAGCGCTAGGGCTTTTTCCTGGAGATTATAATTGCCCACCTTACGGGCATAGAAAAACAAAACTGGAATAAGAGCATTGATTTTCAAAATATTAATTCGGTCTTCAGACCACTTGGCGGATAATTTGCGGGCGCTTACTTTGTTTAAACGATAGTGATAGGTCCAATAAGAGTCGAGGCTAGGCCAATTAATTTCCGACCATTTGCCATTGCGTATTAATCGAAACCACTTTAATATTTCGGGTGCAATGCTTGCCAATTGTGCAATTCTACGATCAGGGAAAGAAACGGGGCGCATTCGGGCATACTTCCACATGCTTCCATCCATAGCTTGCAGCTGATGCTTATGGGCTAGATATTGAAATTCCTGAGCCCATTTGGTCACCTCGGCATCGCCCTTACTGGGTAATATCCCCGACATCCCTAAAAACAAGGCCATTCTTTGCTGGGGCCGATCTAAATATTTCTGCCAAAGACTAAAGGGTAAAACTCGAGCCAGCATTTCCATCGGCTCACTATTTACTTTTAGTCCTAAAGCTCGGGCCACTAGGCGGTACACTAGACCATCCCAATCACCATGCAACTCCTCATAAATCTTTTGAATATAAGTACTACGTTCCTCTAGGCGTAGGCTAGCACAACGATCGAGCATTTGTTGTTTATGAAGCCTATCACTAGTTGGGAAACTTGATTCGCAAGCGAGCTTGGCCGATTTATTAAGCTTTTGTTCGAACCGCCAGTAGAGCTGCTCATCAAATAGGGAGGCAAGCTTTAATTCTGGAATAAGATTTCCCTGGGCATTTACTACTTCCACATTAGAATCATACACCACATGCAGCACTACATTATTATAGGCCGGATCGAACTGATGTTTATGCTGATACCAATCTTTGGAGGAAATATGGATTTCTACGCTGCCTACCCAAATTTGACCATCAATGGAAATTCGGGCTTCTTGAAAATCTGGTCCACTATCAAAATTGGGATATCCCGGATGAATTACTTTAAATACTTCGCCTTGGGTTCCTTTCCACGGCCCAGGTTTTAGGGCCTGAAATCGCCAGATATAATGCAAAAAATCTTCGGTCATAGTTTTTATGGTGTTTAAACATTAATGTTGCCTTACATGTTATTTGCAAATTATATTTTAGCGGCGTGGGAATAAAAGAAGAAATCAAGCAAAGCCATTTTAGAAACGCTTATCAAAAGGCTTTTATAAATATTCTCTTCACCAATAACTGGTTAGAAGAGCAAGTAAGAGAGATGCTAAAGGGTGAAGACCTTACCAAGCAGCAGTTTAATGTACTTCGGATTCTTAGGGGTAGTTATCCCGAACCCTTGAGCACCCTTCAAATAAGGGAGCGGATGCTGGATAAGATGAGCGACACCTCTCGGATTGTTGATCGATTGGTGAAAAAGGAATTCGTAAACAAGCAGACTTGTCCGAATGATAAGCGCCTGGTAGATGTGATCATCACTGAGGCAGGCTTAAAAAAACTCGAAGCTCTAGATGAGAAAGAGTTTATTATTGAAGATAGTTTGCAAAACCTAAGTGAGGAAGAAGCGGATACGCTAAGCAGCTTATTGGATAAGCTTCGCGCAGAGCAAGCTTAGTAAAAATTAGGTTGGTTTTAAGCTTTTATCCTCTGACCTTAAAAGTGGTTTTAGATGAACTTCATCATCTCCGATTGCAATTTGCTGGCACTTTCTGCCGCAGCACCTGCAAAATCACTTTCTGAAGAAGCGTAGATAATTCCACGTGAAGAGTTAATTAAAAGACCTACTCCATTTTGCGCCTTTCCATGCTCCATTACATCGGCTACCGTACCGCCTTGAGCTCCTACTCCTGGCACTAACAAAAAGTGATTAGGCACCTGTTGGCGGATTTCTTTAATAAACTCCGCCTTGGTTGCGCCCACTACATACATCAGCTCCTCATCGCTAGCCCATTGGCTGGATTGGGCTAAAACTTCTTGGTATAGCTTATGCCCTTTTTCTAGTGACTGTAATTGAAAATCAGAGCCACCGGGATTAGAGGTTAATGCCAATAAGATGGCCCACTTCCCTTCAAAGCCTAAAAAGGGCTTTACCGAATCGCTGCCCATATAAGGTGCGATGGTTACCGAATCGAATTTTAAGGTTTCGAAAAAGGCCTTAGCATAACGCCTACCGGTATTCCCGATATCTCCACGCTTGGCATCGGCAATAGTGAAAATTTCAGGATAATTCTCATTTAAGTAGGCAATGGTTTTCTCTAAACTTTTCCAGCCTGCCAAACCTTCTGCTTCGTAAAAAGCTAAATTTGGTTTATAGGCTATGGTATAAGAGTGCGTGGCATCGATAATCGCCTTATTGAACTCGAAGATCGGATCATCCAGTTCTAAAAGGTGTTTAGGTATTCTTTCTAGATCAGTATCTAAACCTACACACAGTACCGATTGCTTGGCTTTAATTTGCGCCTCTAGTTCCTTTCGATTCATATCCTTAATCTTCGCTTCCCTCTCTTAGTCTTTCGGCATTTTCGGCAAGCATCAACTCATCAATAAACTTTTGAATTTCACCATTCACTACATCGCCTAAATTGTAAACGGTTAAGTTAATACGGTGATCCGTAACCCTACCTTGAGGATAATTATAGGTTCTAATTTTCGCCGACCGGTCGCCCGTAGAAACCATGGTTTTACGCTTGTTGGAAATCGCACTATTATGCTTTTCCAATTCCATTTCGTACAATTTGGTACGCAGCATATTCATTGCTCGTTCGCGGTTACCTAACTGGGTACGCTCTACTTGGCAAACTACTACAATACCGGTAGGCTTATGGGTTAGTTGAACTTTGGTTTCAACCTTGTTAACGTTCTGTCCACCTGCACCACCAGAACGAGAGGTTTGCATTTCAATGTCAGAAGGATTTAACTCCACATCTACCTCTTCCGCCTCTGGCAATACTGCTACTGTTGCAGCCGAGGTGTGCACTCTACCTTGGGTTTCGGTAGCTGGCACACGCTGAACGCGATGCACTCCACTCTCGAATTTCAAAGTACCATAAACATCTTCACCGCTTACTTCCATCACAATTTCCTTATAGCCCCCCATAGTGCCTTCACTATAGTCTACTACCTCGGTTTTCCAGCCGCGGGTTTCGCAGTAACGGCTGTACATTTTAGCAAGATCTCCGGCAAAAATGGAAGCTTCATCACCGCCTGTACCAGCACGAATTTCCAGCACGGCATTCTTTTCGTCTTCCGGGTCTTTAGGAATGAGCATAAAACGAACCTCTTCCTCCAATTTCTCTAAGGCTGGTTCTACTTCCTCCAATTCCATTTTGGCCATATCGCGCATCTCATCATCTTCACTATTAATGATGAGATCTTTAGCCTCCTTTAATCTTTCACTAAGCTCCATATACTGAGCACGGGCATCCACAATTTTCTTGAGGTCCTTATACTCTTTATTAAGCTTCACATAGCGTTTCTGATCGGCAATAACATCCGGTTGGATAATCAAGTCATTTACCTCGTCGAAACGCTGCTTTATCTGATCTAATTTCTCTTGCATGGCTTAGGCCTTAAAATACTCGAAATGCCCGTGCTCAGAATCAATACTTACCTGAGCCTTTTCGGCAGATTCTACTCTTCCCACTACTTGGGCTTCAACACCAAATGATTTGCTAATGGCAATAATCTCAGCAGCGGCAGCGGCATCGCAATACAATTCCATACGATGACCCATATTAAAGACCTCATACATCTCCTTCCAAGAGGTAGCTGAAGATTTCTGGATATGACGGAATAATGGTGGAGTTGGGAACATATTGTCTTTAATCACATGAACGTCATCTACAAAGTGAAGCACCTTAGTTTGGGCTCCACCGCTACAATGAACCATTCCGTGAATACTTGAACGGTGCTTATTTAAAAGGGCAGAAATTACCGGACCGTAAGTACGCGTTGGGGATAATACCAATTTACCAGCGTCAATCGGACTGCCTTCTACTGGATCGGTTAGCTTGCTGCTTCCAGTATATACCAAGTCCTTGGGAACACTAGGATCAAAGGATTCCGGATATTTATCGGCCAGGTAATTGGCAAACACATCGTGTCTGGCCGAAGTAAGTCCATTACTTCCCATACCTCCATTATAGTCCGATTCGTAGTTTGCTTGCCCATAAGAGGACAATCCTACGATCACCTGACCTGCAGCAATATTCGCATTATCTATAACCTCAGAACGCTTCATACGAGCGGTTACCGTGCTATCTACAATAATGGTGCGCACTAAATCACCTACATCAGCAGTTTCTCCGCCGGTAAGCACCAAGTTCATCCCTTGCTGATTTAACTCATCAATTAAATCTTGGGTACCTTGGATTAAAGCGGCTAATACTTCCCCAGGGATTAAATTTTTATTACGACCAATAGTGGAGGAAACTAAGATGGGCACATCCACTGCCCCTACACATAGAAGATCGTCGATATTCATAATCAAGGCATCTTGGGCAATGCCTTTCCAAACACTTAGGTCGCCGGTTTCCTTCCAGTATAAATAGGCCAAAGAGGATTTTGTACCCGCACCATCGGCGTGCATAATCACACAATGCTCCTCACTTCCGCTTAAAAAGTCGGGAATTATTTTACAAAAAGCCTTGGGGAACAAGCCTTTATCAAGATGCTTAATTGCTTTATGTACATCCTCTTTTTGGGAGGACACTCCCCGCTGACTGTATTTATTTGACTGGTCTTCCATTTTGCAAAAATAAAAAGCGCCCCGGGTATAAATAACCCGGGGCGCCTTTAAATATTTAGTTAAGCTACTTTTTGTACTTAATCCACAATCCTGGCTGAATTTCAACCTCTTCCAAGAATGGGTTTAACTCCTCAAGTAGGTCCATGTCAACATCTAGTTCATTGGCAATATCCTTAAGATCCATGCCACGACGACGCACATAGTAATGAGTTTCATCCCAAACGCGATAGTTACCGTCTTTCTCCACCTTCACCTGCATTCCAGGGAAAGGACGAACACCACGCATACCATTGTTTAACTCCTTAAACTCGCGGATATTCATTTTATACTTTCGGGCCAGGCGGCCAATATTATCACCAGGACGCATCACATAAATTTCACCTGGCTTAGCCTCTTCTTCACGAGCTGCCTCGATAATATCACGCGCATCTACGCCTTCGGCTTGCTCTAAACCACCTTCCGGTACATAGTCATCGCTAAGTACTTTAAAGTCGGTACGACGGTTAATCTGGTTAGCAATCTCCTGTTTTTCGGCACTAAGAGACTTGATGTAAGATTCGGTTAAGGTAGTGCCTTCACTAAAGTGCTCCTTCCCATAACCATCATAATTCTTTGGAATGGTAAAAGGCTCATTCTCACCCATACCCTGAGCCTCTAAGCGGCGGGCATCAATACCTTTAGAAATAATATAACTCACACAAGTATCAGCACGACGTTGAGAAAGTAAATCATTTTGTGGATCAGAACCACGGTAATCCGTATGCGAACGCATTCCGATGGTGATATTGGGGTTGTTATTTAAGATAACTACAACCGAATCCAGAGCCGCCATGGCTTCAGGACGTAAGTCCCATTTAGCCAAACCAAAGAATACATTTGGCAGTACAATCGGCTTTTTAATCGGATCGAGTTCCTTGTTTAATTGCAAGCGCTTAATGAAGTAGCCTGCAGCTGGCACATACTCGAAAGCACTGATATCAAAACCAATGGTAGTTACTTCACCAGTAGCGGTTAAGTATTTCTTTTTGGAGAAAGAAAGGGTGTAATTAGCGTCTTCCTGAACCTTGGTATCATCGAAGATATAGTAGCCATTCTCATCTGCGGTGATGGTAACGGAACCTTCCGGTCCATCTAAAGTAACTTCTGCTTGAGCGATTGGAGTTTTCTCCTCAGAGTCCAGCACTACCCCTTCGATATTAAATACTAAAGGTGTGCGGTAAACCGACCAAATATCGTCGCTGTTATTATTAGAACCTTCACGGTTTGAAGAAAGGAAACCCTTCTTAGTATCGCTTCCTGGCTCCCAAATCAAATGGAAATCATCCTTTGGTGAGTTGATAGGGTATTCCATGTGGATTAGTTCGCCTTCCGGCATACCATCTTCACCTAATTTTATTTTAAAGATATCTAAACCGCCCATGCCACCGTGGCCATCAGAAGCGAAGTATAAATATCCATCACCATGTACCACTGGGAAACGCTCCGAACCTTCGGTATTCACTAAAGATCCAAGGTTACGAGGTTCTTTCCAAGATTTGGTACGACGGTTATAGGTGCTCATGAAGATATCATGGCGGCCTTTGGCGTTGAATTCGTCAGATACGAAATACAAAAACTTATCGTCTGGGGAGAAATTAGGATCCCCAACATTAGCTAGAGTATCGGTACCGAAAATCACTTGTTCTGGCTCCTTCCATGACTTACCAACCAGCTCAGTCACATAAATACCACAGCCCAACTTTTCGCCTTCCACAACCATACAACGCGTGAAAAACAGTTCCTTTTTACGACTATCGAAGGTAGCGGTACCTTCATGCCATTCGGTATTTAAAAACTCCTCTTCATCTACCAAAGTAGGAGTAGACCATTTTAAATCACCAAAGCTTACTTCTTCCTCATCATCGTTACCACGACGACGGCTTCGGCGAGATTTACGTTCTGCTTGGGTTTTGTACAGGTCCATAAAGGATTGACCAGTCCAACCGTCATCATCGTTACCTACAGACTCATCACGAGAGGACACGAAATAGATTACATCGTTTTCCCGACGATCGCCACCGAAAAATGGCGCGAAGTCTAAGGCACGACTATTAATGTCTTTGATATTATCAACCTGATATTGAGAAGGGCGTTCTTTAAGGGCGATTGCCTTACGCGCGCTCTCAATGGCAAAATCGCCTTCGGGGTCAGTAGGGTTTTCCTTCTTATAATCTTGATAAGCTTCAATCGCTTCTTCAAATTCACCTTGAGCCTTTAGCATATCTCCCATGTAGAGAATAGCCTTCGGATCTTTATAACCAACCTTTATTGCTTTGTTATAGAACTGCTCAGCCTCCTTATACTCATTCATCATGCGATAAGCTTCGGCAGTTTTAAAGAGTACTTCTGCTTTTTGATCTCGGCCACTGGCCTCCTCGTAGGCGTCTTTTAAAAGTTCGACAGCATAGAAATATTCCTCAGAATCGAAGGCTTTATAAGCTTCTTCTATCTCTTTCGGTAGTTTAGGGTCTCCTTCTTTCCCTTGGCCAAAGCTGTTGAGCGATAAAAAACTAAGTAGAAAAATCGAGAGTCCTAGCTGGAGATTCCTCATAAATTCCGCGGTGATTTTGGTCTGTAAGGCGCTAAAATAGTCAAATAATTGATTCCGCTTAACCCAAAAACAAGCCCTTTTAAAAAAAGAAAGTCGTCTCGACCAAAAAGGAGGAGACGACTTTTAATTCTAAATTAGAATCTTTAGATAAAGATTAGTTCACGATATTTTGGCAAGGGCCATAATTCGTCATCAATAAGTAGCTCCAGTTTATCGCAGGCGTAACGAATTTTTTCGAAGTAAGGAATTACTTTTTCACAATAGGCAATTGCCTGTTCACGAGCATCTTCGATAGCATTACAACGCTTGCGCTCTTCGATCATCGCATCTTTTTCAGCAATAATGGTACTGATGTACTCACTAATACTTTCAATCATGTTCAACTGATCTTTGGCCACTTTATTAAACACATCCTCGGTTAGAACTTCTTTCAGTCCGCGTACATTTTGGATGAGTTTATTTTGATAATTAATGGCGGTTGGCACGATGTGGTTTCCGGCCATATCACCCAAAACTCGGCTTTCGATCTGAATACGCATGCGGTATTCTTCCAGCATAATCTCGTGGCGAGCCTCTACTTCCACCTTATTCATCACTTCATTTTCGATGAAAAGCTGGATAGCGCTATCACTTACGTAGAAGTCTAAGGCACGTGGAGTAGTTTTTACATTGCTCAAACCGCGTTTTTCTGCTTCT